>NZ_JBFRCY010000224.1:0-10370 GCF_052113305.1 Terriglobus sp. YAF25 | reverse complement strand
TTCTTGGGCAGATCATCATGATTCTTCTTCGTCAGGAGTTCATGCCCCGCGGTGGCAATCGAAAACAGTTCAGTCCGTGCCGGAATAAGTTTTAGTGCTGCTGTCATCTCGTCGGTGGACGCGAATCCGTCACGCACGCCATGAACGAAGAGCGCGGGAGTTTTGAGATCCAGGAAGTGGCCGGTACGTAACTCACTGGGCCGTTGTGGAGGGTGGAGCGGATATGAGAGTAGCAGGAGCTTCTCTACAAGACCGGATTCAGCCGCAGCGAGCATCGACGCCTGCCTTCCTCCATACGAATGACCGCCAAGAAAGATACGGCCCGTACCCTGTCGCCGCATGGAGGCAACTGCGGCTCGCAATCCTTGCTGGTCACGCTCCGCACTGCCACGAGGTGGAGGCCCATGCGGCCGCGACTGCCGGAAGGGGAGATCACAGCGAAGGACAGTTATCCCCGAGGCRCAGAACGCATCCGCCAACGCCACGAGAAGTGGAGCGTTGCAGTTCGCTCCGGCGCCGTGCGTCAGGATTAGGCAATCACCACCGGGATGAGTGGGGAGGTGCAGGTACCCTCGAACGGGCACTTCATTCGGCGGAGCGTCAAGAAACTCTCGACTGTTCATATCCACAAATTATGCACCGGTGTTCTTCGCCAACCCTAGTGGTGCGAGGGTTTACCCCCAACGAACACAGTTCGCTGAGCACCCCCGGTGGAGCACGCGGCAGGAAAAGGCGAGCAGGAAGCAGCTTGGTTATTGATTCTTCACGGTCTCACCGCGGAGAATCGACTATCGCGCTACGCGCGATTGTCTTGCTTAAGGGCACGGCTTCAGCCGTGCCGAATCAGGGTTTGAAAGATTTGCGGCTTTAGCCGCTGAGGTACGTGCTCTGAATGATTGACCTCAGCGGCTAAAGCCGCGTTCTTTGCTGATGTCACTACGGGACGGCTGAAGCCGTCCCCTTAAGCAAAGCATTCGCACCCTTGGTGCGAACTCACTGCACTACGTGCAGCGTTGAAAAGCAGGTCCTTCACGAATCACCCCAGCGAAGAAGTCCGCTGGGGACTCCGAACGTTCAGGATGACAACTTTATGACGAAAACTTCTAAGAAGCCACATCTGGCGATCATCTCGAAGCCTGCTCCTGCGCGTGGATGAAGACATCCACCTGCTGTCCCACATAGACAGGGAATTGCGGCGGCTCAAAGCGAAACTCCATCTGCAACACGCGCACATCGACGCGCTCGGAATTAGAGCCCGTCAGGTTCTGCTTGGGCACCATGTAAGGCACGATGCGGACAAACTGCATGGGGAACTGTCGCGTCGAATCGCCTTTCAGCATGGCGGTTGCGGTCGAGCCAGGAAGCACATGCGAGGCGTTGATCTCATCCACATCGACGCGCACCATCAGAGAGTCCGTGTCGCCGAACAGTACAGGGGATGTGCCGGACGTACTGGAGAGATATTCACCCACGCGGTTATTGATCTGCAGGATCTTTCCGTCCGCGGGAGCGCGTACCGTCATCTTGTCGAGCAGAACTTTCTGCTGGTTGCGYGTGGCGATCATCGTCTGCAGGTTCGCCTGTTGCTCCGAGAGCGCAGCCTCGGCATTGTGCAACTGCGCTTCAGCCTGCTTCAACTGGGCCGCGGACTGTTGCCACCGGGCTCGATCGGCATCACGCGTCTTCGCGCTGGTCATGTTTGCCTGGTCGGAGATAACCCCACCCTGATGCAGCCCTTCATTGCGTTCGGCAATCTGGGCAGCATCGTCATACGTAGCCTTCGCCGTATCCACAGCAGCCGTAGCGCTGTTCACGTTTGCCTGCTGCGTCAGGATATCGGCCTGAGCCGTCTGCACCATTGCGTGCGTTTTTACGACATTTGCCTCCGCCTGCTCAACAACAGTCCGCTGCTCGCGGTCATCGATGGTGTAGAGCTTGTCGTCACGGTGGACGATGTCGTTCTCCTTCACATACAGCATGCTCAACTGCCCCGATACCGGCGGCGCCAGATTGTAGTTGCGGTCTGAGGCTTCGACGATTCCTGTTGCCGCAATCGAGTTCTCATACGGAGCCGTGGGTGGCGCAGCCAGAGCCTTCTCATGCGGTACGCGGCGTGCCGAAGCCGTGACCCACGCGGCAATCAAAACCAATCCCAGCAACGGACCGACTATGCTTAGCCACTTCGTCATTGAATTTTCTCCTTACTATGAGCGGGCGTAAATTCATTCTCGTGAATGGAAAGAATCCGCCCATCCAGCATCTCGGCGATTCGATCACCGTAGGGAAAGATACGGCTATCATGGGTCACCACCACGATGGCCCGGTCGTTTGTCAGCGCCGTCGAGCGAAACATCTCGAGAATCATCTTTCCTGTTTCTCCATCGAGCGCCGCTGTCGGCTCGTCACACACAATCAGGCGCGGCTCGGTAATCAGAGCGCGCGCAATGGCCACGCGCTGCTGCTGTCCACCTGAGAGCTGCGAGGGTAGGAAATCCGCACGATCCGCCAGCCCCACTTTTTCGAGATACACCCGCGCCTTCGTTACAGCTTCCTCGAAGTCCACCTTGTGAATCAGTAGCGGAATCGCGACGTTCTCCGCCGCTGTTAACGTAGGCAGAAGGTTGTACTGCTGAAAGATGAACCCGATGTTGTCGCGTCGGAACTGTGTCTTCTCCTGCTGGCTAAGCTGATCGATGCGTGTCCCGAAGACGTCGACGTCACCCGATGTTGCATCCAGAATTCCCGCCAGCACACTCAGCAGCGTTGTCTTGCCGCAGCCCGATGGGCCTACTAACAGCAGCAACTCTCCGGTGTGCACGTTGAAGTCGACGTTGTCCAGCGCATGCACTTCCGTCGTGCCTACGCCAAACAGCCTGGTCACACCACGCAGGCAGGCTGCGTGCGTGCCGTTTTCTGTATCGCATCCATTAGCCACGGAACACCACCGCTGGTTCGAGTTTCACTACTTTGCGAATGCTGATCAGCGCCGACAGCAGACAGATCGCAATCACCGCCACAAAGCTGATCACCACCATGGGCCATGGCGTAGCGAAGGCAATCTTGCTGTCCTGCCCGCCTGCGATCAATCCGAAGATGCCGCCCAGCCCTGCACCCGCGCCATAACCCACCAGCCCCACCAGCAGCGCCTGCAGCAGAATCATCTTCGTCAGTGTCATGGAGCTGGTGCCCATCGCTTTCAGTGCGCCGAAATAGCGCTCGTTCTGCAGCGCGAACTGATAAAAGGTTTGCCCCACAATCGACATGCCCACCAGAAAGACCATCGCGAGCGAGATCCCGATACTGGCCGGAATGCCGGTGTTCTTCATGTAGTAGTCCATCGTCAGCCAGCGGAACTCCTGCTCGGAGTAAGCCGCCAGGCCTGTTGCCTGACGAATGCGCCGCGTTGCCTCGCTTACCGACACTCCGTCCGCCGGAGCAGCCAGCACATAGTTCAACTGCTTGCGCTGCTGCGGTGCATATTGCAGCGCGCGATCGTACGAGGCATAGACAAACGGATAGGAGAAGAAATCACGCGGCACATCGGCAATGCCGACCACGCGGGCCTGGTTGTCATTCATCTCGAAGACCTGCCCGGGCTTGGGATTATTCAGCTTCTCCGATTCCGCTCTGCCGATAATCACGGCCTGATCCTGCGTCAGCAGTTTCCCATTGCCTGAGATCATCCTCGGCCGGCCGAAAAAGGTATCGTTGTCCAGGCCATAGAGCCGCACCGTCTGATAGTTCCCATCCGGCAGATGCGCCGAGACCAGTTGCAACAGCAGCGGCACAGCCCACTTCACGCCCGGCACGCTGCGTATCCGCTGCAGATCGGTATCGAGCAGCGGTTTGCTCTCGTCCACGCTGCGCAGTTGCGGATCGCTGACCCAGATCGGCGCGCCGACAACCTCAACGGGCCGGGCCGTGCGCAGGATCAATCCACAGAAGATCGAGCCCTGCTGTAGAAACAGAAACGAAACGACAATCAGGCTGCTCACCAGCGTGAAATATTTGCTGCGGTCGCCCATCAGCATCTTGATTGCAATCCGCCACATGGCTAGCTAGCCCCTTTTCTCGCGCTCAAGCCCGAGCAGGCCAAGCGCGGTGAAATGTGCAATATGTTTTGACACCATCTCGATGTACTCCGGGCTGTGCGAATCAACTCCCGCAAGCACGCGGTAGGACGCCCGTGCCTTGAAGATGTGCAGACACTGCCCGATGATTCCCGAGATCGTCATGAACACGGTCGGCTGCGGAAGCCCAGGCGCCAGCATCAAGATCACCTCGTGCAGGATGGTACCTACGGGCTCAAAAAACTCTCGTATGACCGGCTCGAACCGGGGCTTGGCTGCTGACTGCTCCCGCATGACCAGATGGCTGTGCTTGGCTGCGGGCGACACCAGCAGTTCCAGAAAATCGCGGATACAACCGCGCAGCGCATCTTCCGCTACTTTGTGTCCTTTCTTCCGCTTCGCGAGATTGAGGTGCGCCTGCATCCGCGTGCGCATCTCGGCACAGGGAGCCAGGCACGCCCGCAGAGTCTCGGTATAGAGCGCATCCTTGCTCCCGAAGTGATAGCTCACAGCGGCTACGTTCACACCTGCCGCCGTTGCGAGATCGCGCACGCTCGTCCCCTCGTAGCCTTTCTCCGCAAAGAGCTCCATTGCCGCCTCGATCAGTCGTGACCGCGCGTCGTCTCGTTCTGTTACCTCGTTTAGGCGAACCGCTTTGGCCCGCGCCGTCTTTTTCGCCTTTTTCTTGATGACCATCGTGAATGAAACAATCGTTTAAAACAATTGTTTGAATAGTACTCGCGTTAAATCTCGGCCGCAAGAGCGACTAGAGGGATCACGCTATCTCAATGAGTTAGGGCATACCGATAAATTCGGGGTGTTCCTCGCCCACCCTAGCGTTGCGAGGGCGGGGCACCCGGGCAGAGAAGATGAGTAAGAAGCAGATTTCTCCGCTACGTCTCACCCAGCCGGCGAGCTGGCCGGGGGCCACGAATGCTCCGAAAATGACAAAGCAAAAAGGTGTCACATATCTAAGCGCTGAAGGCGCGCTCTATACCAGCCTGGGGCAACGCCCCAGGTATCAGGGTCTACAAGATGTTAAAGGGCTGAAGGCCCGCTCTATAGTTCTCAATGAAGGCGATGTCGATAACGCCCTAAGCCCCAAAGCCGCCAATCGGCAACACGAATCTGGCGCCTTAACCCATCACGTTTGATGAACCCGGCCCAAATATCACTTCGCCCCATACGCGGCGAGAAACACACGCACACTCTCCGCCACATGACGACGAAGCGCTGCAGGCTTAGGGATCGCGTCATCGCCCAGAAGCATCGCCCGATTCAGCGGCTCGGACATCACCAGCCAATTGAAATGCGACGCTGCGGCCTTCGGATCGTCAATCTTCAGCCGACCGCGTGCGGCGAGGTCTGTGAGGATCGTGGCAAAGATCGCCATGGCGCGCTGCGGTCCACGCTCATAAAGGACGCGCGCCAGCTCGGGAAAGCGGCTTACCTCTCCGATCACCAGGCGGCGCAACTGCATGATGGGCGGCGTAAGAACCACCGTCAACTGTCGAAGGGCGTACCTCTGAAGGTATTCCGAAAGGTCACCGCCCTCCGTGAGTTCAGRCACGTTGTTGTGGACTGTGTCTCCCGCCGTGCCGGTCATGCTGGTAACAATCCCAACAAACAAGGCCTCTTTGCTGGAGAACTGTTTGTACACCGTCTGCTTCGATACCTGTGCGATTGCGGCAATCTCATCCATGCTGGCGCCGAGATATCCGCTCTTCAAAAAGACACTCATCGCGGCTTCAAGAATCGCTTTGCGCTTCCTTTCGGAGTTGCCGGTCTCCTCCGCGAAGCTTCGTTGGGCGGATCGTCGGAAAGATGGCGAAGAAGTCTGTTTTAGGCGATGCGCCGATTCGCCGGAATATGCCCACGGAGAAGAGCCTGATCATGCAGGGTGACAAGGATCTTGTTGCTGAGCAGCGACGTTTGCTCGATTGGGTGGACCGCTTTGCGGCAGGCGGACCGGCCGGATGTACGACGCACCCGCACTGCTTCTTCGGACCCATGACCCCTGATGAATGGGCAGCCCTGGGGTATAAACATCTCGATCATCATCTGAATCAATTCGGCGTTTGATCCAGAACTCGACAGGTCCCACGGGAAACCCGGAGCATTTTCACTGTCCTTGGTGTCTAACTCACATATGACTCTTAGAGAGTGGGCTGTACGTATTGTCCGCTTGACGGTCGCGGTGGCTCTGTCCCTGGTGCTGATCGCGACTTTGGCTTTGCAGATTCAGCAGCGAACTTTGCGCTGGCGTGCAGAGCGGTTGTCCGCCGATATGCACCAGATTCGCCTCTACCAGAGCACCTGGACAGACGCGCAGCGGTTGATGCACCGCTGGGGCGGGTGGGGCCATTACGACGGAAGCTGCACGGCTGAAAGCTGCAAGTACAGCATCGAAATGGACAGCCTCGCCTTTTATAACCCGCGGGTTCCACGCCATGCCTGGTTGGACTGGCTTCTCACGCACGATCGATTCAATGTCTACCAGTGGTTAGGCGGCCGCGGAGCAGCCTTCAATGCCTCCTTCACGGTTCACAACGGGACCATCTGGCGGGAAAGCACCGCGATCGGCGTCAGCGTCCCRGGAAGGAGGATGAGAAGGGAAGGCGATTTCGACCTGACTCTCTCTATTGGCGCCGAGAGCTACCAGCGACTTCACAGGACACTGGAGAACCCGTTCGTTTATATTGGCGGCGCAGAGGATCTCGCCCAACATCCGTACTACAAAGTAGGAAGGCCGGGGGGCTGCATGATCAACTGCCAGATAGGAGTTGTTTACTACTCCACCCACACCCCACCAGCCGAGATCGAGCGTCTGACGTCGTATGACTTTTCCTGCTTTACCCGGTTTGCGCCATGCGCGGAGCTTGAAGATTTACTGCCCGCGGCCAAAGATTGGCATCTCTATAAAGAAGACGAGCTGAAACAACACTCTTTGCCGGAAAAGACCTGCGATGTTCCCGTCTGGGCGCTGGCGCGGGATGCCCGCTATGTTCTGGCCGTCGAGGCTCTCTCTACGAAGGTCGTGAAGGAAGGCGGGCACGATCGTGAGCTGGCAGAAGTCCGGGTTGTCGGCTCTATCAAGGAGCCTGCTCCCTGGCTGCCTGACGCTATCGTAAGTGCATACCCCAACATCGCAACGCCGCAAGCGGAACATCTGGTTCCCGGAAGACGATACATCGTGTTTCCCGTCGGAAATGATCGAAGGGATCAACTTGTGACCAAGGACTCGCCACTCAGGTTCGAACCATGCGGTGTGCGGGAAGATACTCCCGAAATACGAAGTGAACTTGAGAAGGGTTTTGCGCAGAACGATGCATTGCATCCTTAGTGCGATTCCGCTGTCATCAGCGGAGCGGCGCCAGGGTTCCCCGACCTTCAGCCCTTCAATCCCGCCAGGCTCGCGCGCCGAAACAGTAGACCTGAGGCGGTGAACAACACCACCAGGATGACATGCCCGATCACCATATTCCGCGCCATGTAGGGTGGCGCGCCGGAAGGCAGCAGCGCTGCAATCAGTGCGAGTGTCACCGCCATGGCGAACAGTGTGCGAGCCAACCCTCGCGGCTGCAGGCGTGCCAGCGAGGCTCCGACAATTCCCACCACGAGCACGCCAAAAGGCACAGCGCCACCAGCGCCACGCGCAGCATTGTCTTGCTCAGTTGTGTCATATGAGTTGCGTTCTCCCGAATGACTCCCACCGACGTCTCGAAAAAGATCCACAGTACGAACCTGAACAGTCCGCGATTGGCGTTGCGGCGCTCCAGGCACAGGTCGTCAAATGTCTGCGCCATCTCCTCGCTGAACCGCTCGCGGAAGCGCCGTGGATACAGCCGCAGCAGCATCGCATACCACGCCCGGTAATGCCRGTGCTCGACCTTCCCCATGCGATCGACAATATGTCCGTTACGGATATATTGTCAAGACGAGATTTGCTTATGCCCCACCCCCGGGGTCCCAGATGCTCCCACCCGTTCGAGCTTCGCTCCAATAGCCTCGGAAAAGCTGGAGCGGATTGCCGCAATCTGCAAGAATGGGGCATCGCATCCATCACATTTCCACCGCTGTAAGTTCTCTCACGAAAAGGAGAAAACGGTTGGACATTCATTCCACTGCGTCCTGGCCCGCACATGAAGACCGCAAGGCTGCCCTGGTCTGGCTTGCCCTGTTCTGGATCTTCGTAGGCGTCGGCTTCGGCTTCGATCTGCACAACTATGTCCATGAGCAACCGGCGGTCCCCACGATCGTCCACGTACATGCTGTCTTCACTACGGTCTGGCTGCTGATTGCCACCGGGCTTGTGCTCATGGTCGAAACCGGTAATGTCGGCTTCCATCGCCGTTTCGGGTGGTTTGCAGCCGGCTACGCCGCTCTGGTCCTTGTGATTGCACCCTGGTCCGAGCTCAGTTGGCAGGCGTTGAACCTTTCGACTCCCGGCACTCTGCCTCCCCAATTCCTTTCCATCGCCTTCAGCGGAGTCTTTTGCATGGCCGTGCTGCTGGCATGGGGCGTACTTATGCGCCGCAATACCGCTGCCCATCGGCGCGTCCTGATGCTGGCCACCATCTGCATCAGCGATGCGGGGTTTTCCAGAATGGCCGGTCTCTTTCTGCCTGCACCGGCTACGTTTCTCGGCACCTACCTGTTTTACGAGGGCGGTAATCTGTTCCTCATCCTTCTCATGTTTCTCTGGGACTGGAAACGTAACCGGATCATGAAACAGTTCCTGTGGGCAGCCTCACTCGTCATCGTTGTGGGCCTGACGGCCACGGGGCTCTACTTCAACGAAACATGGAAATCGATCACCCGCCTGTGGCTGGAGACCTGGGCGCGGCACATGCTGTAGAGCATTCGATAGGAATTTAGGGTATTCCTAACCCACCCTAGCGTTGCGAGCGTTCACCCCAACGAACACAGTTCGTTGGGGACCCCGGGGTGGGGCACCCGGGATAGGAAACTCCGCTAGAAGCGGTTCCTTCGCTTTGCTCAGGATGACAAAAGGAGGGGCCGCGGGTCTAAGCGCTGAAGGCGCGCTCTATACCAGCCTGGGGCAACGCCCCAGGTTTCAGTGCCCACAAGATATTAAAGGGCTGAAGGCCCGCTCTATAACTCCGCAGTGAAGAGGAATTTGTCGATACGCTCTAACGTCGCTTTGCTATCAGTCAGCGGTAACGCGGTTCTGGGGAAGTCGAGTGTCAAAGGTCGCGCGGCCGTAGATGCGGTCCAGGACCAGGTCCAGTGCCGCCTGAATCTGGCCGGACCATCCTGCAGCTTGCAGTTCGCGCCACGCCTGCTCATTGAGTCCGCCTGCCGTCGAGTACTCCCGGCTGAGCCTGCTGAACGGTTCTTCGGAGCGCTTCTCCGCGGCCTGGGCGAGGAGGAAGAATAACTCACCCACCAGGGCACGCGATGCTTCTGGCTTGAAACCACCTTCGATCAGCCAGTCGTCTACCGCTCCCATCATGCCGAAGTACGTGCCCATCAGCGAGGTGACAGCGCTGACCAGGTCGAGGTGTGCTTCTTCTTCAACTCGGATCAGACGGCCCAGCCCGTCGAGCAGCCGTGCGATCTCCTCCGACTGCGTGTAGAGCGTCAGCGGCCCCTGCCGCCCTGCAACCGGCGGCAGCGGGATTAGACGGGAGATCTGATTCGCCGGCGCCACCAGCGGGGACAACCGCTCGACGCTGAAGGTTGCGATCAGGCTGACAATCTTCTGGTCCGGCCGGAAGCGCAACGTGCCGAGGGCCAGCTCCGTCACCTGCGGCCGCAACGCGAGCATGACGATCTCGCTGCCGTCCACGACGGCCTGRTTATCGGTAGCGACCGTGACATCGGGATACCGCAGTGCAAGCCGCGCCGAAATGGCTTCGTTGCGAGGAGACAGCAGAATCTCGGCACGCCGTTCGCCGAACCCACACAGGCCGTTCGTCAGCGCCTCCGCGATGGTGCCCACACCGATAATGCCGATCTTTGGCAACTCACTCATAGAGTATTTCTCCTGTTGCTGGGTATCCCGGGAGGAGCGTGCAGTGGCGTTTTCATTGCGGAAAACGCCCATAGATGTACAAGCCCTGCACTACACCTACAGGAAAAATACTCACGGAAGGCTCCCTGATTGCGTGCTCATGCGCCTGGACTTGGAATCACGCCCAACTGCGTCATCAATCCCATCGTATCCATGAGGATGCGGGTGTCCTTGATCCTGCCCTTTTCCAGGCGATCGATCACGACGCCCCATACGCGGACCTGTCTCCCCGTTGGCGGCACTCCAAAGAATTCGCCTTGATG
>NZ_JBFRCY010000223.1:0-6165 GCF_052113305.1 Terriglobus sp. YAF25 | reverse complement strand
CGTTGCAGCCGAGGACAGCGAACCTTCCACCGCAGTACCGCCGGAAGAGGTGGCGGCATGAAAACCATCCTCGCCATCTTGCAGAAGGCCGGAGGTTGGCGACTCGGCCTCTATCTCAAAATCGAAAACGCGCCGTACACGGAGCTTGTCATTGAAGCGGTGGACGAGTCTGGCCCATGTGGTCTGCCCTCTATCTCCGTCGCTCACTACGGCGAACAGAACGGCGACCTCATGCGCGACCCGGAGATGTGCTTCGAGCTTGGCCTCGCCGGTGGCGCTCACCTCAATCCGTTCTGTTGGCGAAATGACTATGTAGCCATCGAGCAGTGGAGCCGCTTCATCCGCGACGGCAACTATTGTTTTCACCCGCAGCTACACGCACAGCACGAGAGTTTCGCGAAGACGTGGGACTACAACCTGCGACAGCAGGGCTTCGCGGACGTGTTCACGGACAAGTGCATCGTCGGCTAGTCCGCTCATCTTGGAGCGGAGCCAGTTCGACCCTACCGCTCTATGACCTCAGCCCTAACCCTACAAAAAGGAGCTTTTCATCATGCAGACCCAAACCATCACACCCAACGTAGTAGCGCAGGAAGTCCCACTCTCACTTCTCACGCCGTCGAGCACCAACCCACGCCAGCACTTCAATGAAGAAGACCTCAAAGAACTGTCGGAAACGATTCGTAAGTCCGGCGTCTATCAGGCTATCCTCGCCCGCCCCAGGGAGCACGGCTTGGAGATCGTCTTTGGCGAACGACGCTATCGCGCCTCGTTACTGGCCGGGAAAGAAACCATTCCTGCCCTTGTGCGCGAGATGAGCGACGCGGAGGTGTTGGAGGCGCAACTCGTTGAGAACTTGCAACGCCGCGATGTGCACCCAATGGAAGAAGCCGAGGGATACAAACGCCTCTTGTCTCTCGCAGAGCCGACCTACACCGTCGAGCAAATCGCCGCGAAGGTCGGCAAGACCCCTGCCTACATCACCACTCGCCTAAAACTCACCGACCTGTGCGATGAGGCAGCCGCCGCGTTCTACCAAGATCACATCGGCGTTGGTCATGCGCTCTTGCTGGCGAAGCTGCCACCAGAGCAACAGTCACCCGCGCTTCTCGCGTGCTTCAAAGAGGTCTACAACGGCGGCGACAAGCCCACCCGCGTTCTTCTGCCTGTCCGCAATCTTCAGTTCTGGATTGCAACCAACGTCTTGCTCATCCTCAAGGATGCGCCGTTCAATAAGCGCGATGCGCAGCTTGTTCCGACCGCTGGCAGTTGCGCCGACTGCCCCAAGCGCACAGGCCACAACAAGTTGCTCTTCGGGGATGATCTCGGCAAGCAGGGTGACCAGTGCACCGACCCAACTTGCTRTCAGGCCAAAGTAGACGCACACGTCGCCAAGGCCATCGCCGCAAAACCGGAGCTGGTACAGATCAGCACCGCGTACGGTGTGCAGCAGGAAGGCAGCACCGTCCTGCCACGCAATAAGTACACCGCGATTCGAGACGAACGCCCTGCATCGAAGGACGAGGCGAAGCGTCCTGAATACAAGGAATGCAAGTACACCACGGAGGCCATCATCACCGAAGGCAGCGATGTCGGCACCATCCACAAGGTATGCGCCAACATGAACTGCCCGGTACATCATCCCAAGCAAACCAGCGGACGGGATGAGGCCAAGTGGAAGGCCGAGCAGGACAAGCAACGCCGTGAACAAGCTATCGCCAACGCAACCGGGCTGCGCGTCCTCTCAGCCATCGGTGCCGCCGTTCCGGTGCGGTTGCTCAAGCGTGACCTCCTTTTCGTGCTGGAAAAGTTGGTCAGCATCTTGGATGAGTCGCGCATCGAGATGCTGGCGCGACAGCATGGCATCCGCCAAAAGCGTGACGAAGGAGGCGCTGCAAAAACGCTGATAGCTTTCATGCGCCGCGCCGACGAAGGTACGTTGTCCCGGCTTATAGTCGAGGCCATCATCCTTCTCGCTGCGTCCCGTCACAACGGAACGAGTGTCCTCAAGGATGCCGCTGCGTTGTACAAGGTAGACACCGAGGCCATCGGTCAGAGGGTGAAGCAGGAGTTTGCTGCGAAGGCCAAGGCGAAGAAGGAAGTTGGGCCTGCCGCCAAACCGGCCCCTAAGGCCAAGAAAGCGGCCTAACGTCACAACTTTCGAGGGGCGGCGAACCTGCCGCCTCTATTTTTTGCTGCCTAAACTCGCGCAGGAAGACACCGCTTCGGTTTCTTCCTGCGACCATCATCCCGCTTCGGCTCCGGCCCTCGCTCGCCGGCTGCGCGGCAGGAAGACGTTCCGAGGTTGTTACCAAACTCGCCAAAGCTTTCGCGACAAGTGATTCCAGTGGAGCTGAGGTGGTCCCTGAACTCTGAGTTGGGCGCTCAGAGCTTCTGGATTGACCCGATCAGGGCATGAACCCCGGCAACCTGCACCATACGTTTGAGGTTATAGGCCATCGTTGCAAGTCCAATCTCAATCCGGGCACCCTTTAGGCCGCGTAAGAGCAGTCTCGGATGTCCGAAAATTCGATACTTCATCGTTGCGAAAGGGTGTTCTACAGTTGATCTTCGAAGTCTCATGGCCGCCGGAGTTGCACGCTCTTGCATGCGGAGCAACGTTTCTTCGTGCAAGTGGCGAGTGAAGGATCGTTGCGCTGCAAGAGTGCAGTTTGACTTCAAGGAACATGTCGAGCAATCGGCACTAGCAGCTCGATAGACGATATCAAGCTCCTTCGGCCGCGTCCGTTTTCTGCGAAGAGTTTTGCCAGCAGGACAAGTGTATGTGTCAGAGGCCGCCTGGTACTGAAAGTGTTCGCGGGAGTAGAAGAGTCCGCCGCTTCTTGTATGCACGTTACGTGCAGTTGGGATGTGTAGCTCAAACCCTTTCTGCTCGCATTCTGCGGCTTGCTTTCCATTGGAATAACCGGCATCAGCCGTCACATGGAAGCTCTCCAGATTCAAAGCCCTTGCTGCCGCCTCAACCATTGGTTGCAACTGGCGATTATCAGCGGCGTCCAATACTACAGAATGCGTCACGATGACAGCGTGCTCCGCATCGACAGCGGTTTGGACGTTATACGCAGGTGYGGTTGCACCCCTCATAAGCATGAAGTTTGCTTCCGGCTCAGGATGTTCCTTCAGCTTATCCAGCGCAGCCTGCACCCCTGAAGCGTCAACTTCTCCATGGTGCTCACTGTCCGCTTTCTCCATGCCGTCAAGGTATCGCTGCAACTGAAATCGCTCGCGGGCACTGTCAATGCTCGCCACTGCCCGGAACTTGCTTCCATCGATCGCTATCCATTCTCCACGAATAAGACCACAACCTTTCGCCAATCGTACAAGTTCCGCCCCAGCAGACGTGACGCTCTCCTGATGCATGCGCCGAAACTCGGCAATCGACTTGTAATCTGGGTAGAGTCGCTCTAAGAGCCACATGAGTTCCACATTGCGTCGGCATTCAGCTTCTAAACGCCTGGAGGAACGCAGTTGGTTCAGATACCCATAAATATAAAGCTTCAAGAGTGCGCGAGGATCGTATCCGGGCCGTCCGGTCGCAGCGGGCTGTGCCCGCTCGAAACCCAGTTGAGCCATGTCGAGCTTCTCGACAAATGCGTCGATTACTCGGCAGACATGGTTTGCCGGGACTAGGTCGTCCAAGACAACAGGAAAGAGTGTGGACTGTTTGCGTCCTTCACCTTGTATATAGGCCATAAGCGACGATGTCCTCGCGATTACGAGGACATCGTCTCATCCTTACCTGTTTAAAAGATCGGACGTCTTGAGTAGATCGTGATGTTCAGCACGAGACATTGCCTAAGCGTCCGTGCATCCGCCGGAGGAGAGGCGAGATCGTCAAGCCCTGCACCAAAATAGAGAACACTACCGTGATGTAAGTCGCGGCCAACAGCAAGTTGCGTTCTCCAGCAGGTTCCTGCGGAAGCGAGAGGGCAAGAGCAACTGCCAGCGCCCCTCGAAGCCCTCCCCAAGTCAATATCGTCACATTGCCAGTCACTCTCTGACGACAAACCGCGAGTGTGCGTACTACCGCGGTTACGCTGGCGAAACGTGCAATGAGCACTACGGGAATTGCGATCAATCCTGCCGTTAGCAGAGAAAAGCTGAGAGGAAGTATGAGTAGCTGTAGGCCCAACAAGAGAAAGAGCACGACATTCATAATGTCGTCGATCAATTCCCAAAACTTCTCAAGGTGATCTCGGGTGGTCGGAGACATCGCGAAGCGCCGTGCAGTCCCGCTGACCATAAGCCCAGCGGCAACAGCTTCAAGAGGAGCCGAAAGATGAAGGTTGTCGGCTAGGACGTAACCTCCCATCGCCAGAGCAAGCGTAAGCATGACTTCAACCCGATAGCTATCGACCATCCGGATAAGGCGGTATGTGAGATATCCGAGTGCCATTCCCAGCGCGATACCTCCGCCTGCCTCTCCGAGCAACAGGGCTCCAAACGTCRCAGGGGAAGGCAAACTGCCGTGCCCCGATCCCTTAGCGGAAGCCCCTAGAAGCGCGACGAAAATCACGGCACCAACTCCGTCGTTGAACAACGACTCACCCGCAAGCTGGATCTTCAGTTCTGGCGAAGCACCCACGCGCTGCAGCATATCCAGCACCGCAATTGGATCGGTGGGCGAAATCAATGCCCCAAACAGAAGTGCTTCCGTCCAACTGATCGGGATGCTTGCGAGGTGCAAACTCGTTTTGAATAGGAATCCGACGATGACCGTCGAAATCGCGGTGGCGAAAATAGCCAAACTGAGTACAGATACGCGTTCACGTCCGAGCTGCTTGAGATCAAGTTGCAGCGCTCCAGCGAATAGAAGGAATGCCAGCATGCCGTGGAGGACCGCCTGATTGAAGTCGATTCCGGATACCAGCAGATGAGCGCTCGCCTGAAGTGCTGGGACAGTGTGCCCGCCCACAATGAGAGCGCAGGCCGCAGCCAAAGACAGGACCATCGTCCCGATACTTGTTGGCAAGCGAAGTACCCGATAACTGAGGAAGCTGAAGAGAGCACCGAGTGTGACAAGTGCGCTAAGCAGCGCGAATGAAGGCATCATGTCGGCTATCACTAGGATAGACGATTGCGGAGCGGCACACCGACAGGCCTCCGGGCGGCTCTTCAGTTGGGAAAGTTGTTCTCTCGACTTGCGGATCGGATTGGTGACAAGTTTCATAACAGCCTCGTTCCCGCTCCTGCACTTTTCCCCTTTGCTGCCTGCGGCGTTCCAACTTCCCACAAGGGCGTTGTTAGGAGATCGAGGCGGGCCGTCTTGACAGATAGTTTCCACGGATACTATAGTGATTTCCATGGAAACAATATCGCGGGTGAATTCGCGCCTATCCCAGCTTGAGAGCCACCTGGGCTACTGGCTCAGACGCGTCTCCAATGCAGTATCAGGATCGTTCGCCCGCGCCCTTCAGGAGAAACAGACTTCCGTCGCGGAATGGGTACTACTGCGTGAACTTTACGAACGCGGACAAGCTTCTCCAAGCGAGTTAGCCGATAGCTTGGGGTTAACTCGTGGCGCAGTTTCCAAAATCGTAGACAAACTCGATACGAAGGGCTGGCTCGAAACGGAGACTAAGGAGGGTGACAGCCGGTTCCGTTTGCTGTCCCTTACCTCGGCAGGACAGCGGAGCCTTCCCGTTCTTGCAGAGATTGCCGACCAAAACGATGCAGACTACTTCGATTGTCTGACTGCAAGAGAGAAGAGCATTCTGCGGGAACTGCTTATCAAACTTGCAAAGCACAACCACATCTACGATGTCCCAACCGAATAGGAGAAGCTGATGAGCAAAGCAATCGAAAACCTAATAGAAGCCACGAAATTCGCACTGGCAAACCGTCCCCGTGTGGGTGGCTTCCCATACCTGGCCGAAGTTCTTCGAAAGGCAGGCGTGACCCGCAATGTCTGGTCGCTACCATCCTGCCAGAGCCTCTACTTAACCGGGGAAGGACCAGTCGTCATGCAGGGCTCACCTTTGGTCAACGGCGCTGTCGATGTCCCTACGTTCGACGAACAGGCCATAATCAAGGCGCTACGCGTGGATCAGGCTGGTGAAAGTACATTTCCGCAGTTTCTGGATGCGACCTGGCTGGCTGGAGTCGTGCGCTATGAAGTAGACCTTGAAGCACGCACAGTGGCCT
>NZ_JBFRCY010000222.1:0-6177 GCF_052113305.1 Terriglobus sp. YAF25 | reverse complement strand
CCTCAACATCATGGTCGTCGGCACCAACGACGGCATCGTGATGGTCGAGTCCGGAGCCAAGGAAGTTGCCGAGGATAAGGTAGTCGACGCAATTGAGTTCGGTCACAGTGAGGTCAAGAAGATCGTTGCTGCGATCAACGAACTGGTAGAGAAGGCCGGCAAGACCAAGCGCGCTGTTGCCGCCGTCGAGAAAGACGAGACCTATTACAACGAGTTGAAGTCCAGGGTGGGCGACCGCCTGAAGGATGCACTCGACACGCAGAAGTACGCGAAGATCGACAGCTATGCCAAGGTCAAGGAGATCAAGGACGAGCTGAAGGCCGCTCTTCCAGCCGATGAGCCCGATGCTCCGAAGAAGCTTTCGAAGTACTACGAGCTGCTGCGCGAGAACACCTTCCGTGAGCAGGTGCTCGATGAGCGTATCCGTCCGGATCGCCGCGCCTTCGATCAGATCCGCCAGATCGACATCGAGGTTGGCGTTCTTCCCCGCACCCACGGTTCGGCGCTGTTTACCCGTGGTGAGACACAGGCCCTCGTGACTGCCACACTCGGTACCGGTGATGATGCACAGCGCCTCGAGACCTACATCGGTGAGCAGAAGAAGACCTTCATGCTGCACTACAATTTCCCGCCGTTCTCGGTCGGTGAAGTTGGCCGTATGACCGGCGTTGGCCGCCGTGAGATCGGCCACGGCGCCCTGGCGTCGCGTGCCATCGAGGCGGTTCTGCCCTCTGAGGCGGAGTCGCCCTATGTGCTGCGTGTCGTTTCGGACATCCTGGAGTCGAATGGTTCGTCTTCCATGGCAACGGTCTGCGGTGCGTCGCTTGCCTTGATGCACGCCGGCATCAAGCTGAAGGCCGCTGTCGCGGGTATCGCGATGGGCCTGGTGAAGGAAGGCGATAAGTACGCCGTTCTGACTGACATCGCTGGTGCGGAAGACCACTATGGCGATATGGACTTCAAGGTGGCCGGTACCCGCAACGGTATTACCGCTCTCCAGATGGACATCAAGATCATGGGCATCACCGCGCAGATCATGCGTGAAGCCCTGGAGCAGGCACGTGTTGCCCGTCTCTTCTTGCTGGACAAGATGGACGCCGTTATTGCTACTCCGAGCGAGAAGCCTTCGGCTTACGCTCCGCGTATCCACACCATGCAGATTCCGACCGACAAGATCCGCGATCTGATCGGACCGGGCGGCAAGGTGATCCGCGGCATCATCGAGGCCACGGGTGTGAAGATTGACGTCGACGATTCGGGCCGCGTCAATGTAGCTTCCTCGGACCGCGATGGGTTGGATCGCGCCATCCAGATGATCAGCGATCTGACGGCAGTGCCCGAAGTTGGCAAGACCTACCTGGGCAAGGTTGTTCGTCTGGCGGAGTTCGGCGCCTTTGTCGAGATCTTCCCCGGAACCGACGGCCTGCTGCACGTCTCCGAGATCGCAGAGCACCGCGTGAAGGACGTGAAAGACGAGCTGCGTGAAGGCGATCAGGTCCTGGTCAAGGTCCTGGGCATTGAAGGCAACCGCATCAAGCTCTCCCGCAAGGCTGTTCTTCGTGAACAGCGTGAGAAGCTCGGTCTGCCTCCTGTTGCTCCGCAAGAAGGTGGTAAGAGCGGGCAGGAGGGTGGCAAGAGCGACCGTGGCGACCGTGGACCGCGTGCTCCGCGCCCCGAGCGTCAGCCGTCGAATGAGCCCACCATCACCATTGAGGGTGGCGACGAATTCGACGAGGACGACGAGGAAGGCGATGACGACTTCGACGGTGAAGGTGGCGAAGGCGGTGAAGCCGTTGAAGGCGGTGATGAGAACTTCAACCGCGCTGACGTGCCCGGAGGTTTCGTCCAGGGTGCCGGACAGGGACAGCAGAAGCGTGATGGTGGCCGTGGTCGTCGTCGTCGCCGTGGTGGACGTCGTCCCGGTGGACCGGCTGGCGGACAGCAGGGTGGCGGCAATCGCCCTGCCTAAGGCATAACAAGACGAAACCGGACTGCTACAGCAGTCCGGTTTCGTTTTAAGCCGTGCGTCGCGACAGCAATATGAGGCCTGCGGAAGACACCAGCAGCAGAAGAACCCCGCCGGCAAAGCGGAGCGTCATCTGTTGATGAAGAGCGACCCAGCTGGTCAGGATCGAGATGGCCATGGGCAGAAGGTAGCGTGTACTCAAAGCTTCCGGACGCATCTGCGGCAATAGCCAGAGAAGCAGGAACATTGCCGGCAGATCGATACAGGCGATCCAAAGCAACTCAGGCAGCGAAAGGAAGATCGGTCCACGTGCGATGGTTGCGATCCAAAGAACGGCGGCAGCGCTCAACAGTCCGGTAGTTCTGAATCCCGCTGCGGCCGGCGCCATGACTGAAGCGACGGCTGCGCTGGCAATGCCGGTAAGAAGGAGTAGCCAGTGAACTCCATCGGAGGGAGACGCAGGGAATTGAAAGGGAAGGATGAGTAATGTTCCGGCAACCCCAGCGAGCGCGACGATTAACATTTCCTGCCGCAGGCCCGTAGACTGCGCTCCACATACGACTACGATCAACACGGGTGTGAGAGTCCAGAGTGCGGCACTGGTGTATCCGGAGAGATGCGCCGCCTGCTGCAGTAATAAGGGAAGCGCAAAAAGCCCCAACGCGGAGACGATGCCACGACGGCTGATGCTGCGTTCTAAAGGGGAAAAGGAATACAGGAGTGCGCCGAGAGTACAGATAATTGCTGCGCGTAATGTAGATGACGTCGCCGGTAATACCAGGAGCTCGCGTAGCCACTCCATACCCCACAGAAGGCAGAGCAGCAGCAACGCCGCGATCTGCCGCATCAGCGCCAACTGACAGCAAGATGCCAGCGGTGACCGCGTACGGCTGCTTTAAGCAGTACGGTCTCGTACTCTTCCAGTTCAGCGAGCACGATTGATGTCTCAGACCCAAGAAGCTGTGGTTCCTTGCGCAGGTCATCAAGCAATGCCTGCACAGTCAGCAGGCCATCCGCCGGTGCATACCATTGGGTTGGAGGCATGCGCCTCAGAAGCTCGGGATTGCCGGCGCCCTCTTCGATCAGCAGCGCCATGGAGTTCTCATCGGCCGAGAAGAACTCGATCAGGGGCTTTACATTCAGACGGAGCGCCAGCTTCTCGATGGCATCCTCGTGACGGGCTAGAGCCCGTCCATTCACAAAGATGTCGTAGCCGGGGTCCTCTCCTTCCACGACGATATACATGCTCGCAGCCATTGCACCATCAGTGTAGCGGAGGCGGCTCTCAGGATCGAGTTGAACTTTTCTCTTCTATAGTGGACTGCATGACGATTCTGGAAAATGAGCACGTAGAGCTCTCCACCCCCACCGGTCCGATGCGGGTACATATCTTCCGTCCGGCCGCAGAGGGCAAGTATCCTGGCGTTCTCTTCTATACGGAGATCTTCCAGGTAACAGGTCCCATCCGCCGTACCGCAGCCATGATTGCCGGACATGGGTATATCGTCGCCATTCCGGAGATCTATCACGAGTTTGAGACCGCAGGGACGGTGCTGGGTTATGACCAGGCCGGAAGCGATCGAGGCAATGCACTGAAGACGACAAAGACGCTGGCGGGCTATGACGGGGATGCGCGTGCGGTGCTCGATCATCTGAAGCAGCGTCCGGACTGCACCGGACGGCTGGGCGTCATGGGCATCTGCATTGGCGGTCACCTTGCGTTTCGCGCGGCCATGAATCCGGATGTGCTGGCGACAGTCTGTTTCTACGGAACGGATATTCATAAAGGATCGCTAAGCGTAAGCGGAGATGATTCTTTGGCGCGTGCGGCCGAGGTCAAAGGCGAGCTCTTGATGATCTGGGGACGGCAGGATCCGCATGTCCCACTCGAGGGCCGGAGAAAGATTCTTGCGCGTCTGGATGAGCTCAACCTGAACTTTACCTGGCACGAAGTGAATGGAGCACATGCCTTCCTTCGAGACGAGGGGCCTCGCTATGATCCCGCTCTGGCACGCTGGGGTTATGGGATGGCGCTCGAGCTCTTCCATCGCCGTGTGGCAGTGGGTGGTTAGGAGATCTACGGTTCATCGCGATTGGGCGGTCCGAGCGTAGCTTGAACCGCCTTTTTTCTTGTCATTTCGCAGCGACCAAAGGGAGCGGAGAAATCCGCTTTTCTGCTGGACATTTTTTGGCCACGAAGCTCGAACGTTATTCAATCATTCACTTCTTCAATCATTCAATGACTCAAGAGCAGATCCTGCACAGCTCCTGGCCAGTCCGGAAAGCTCCATGTGAATCCGTGTTGCTGCAATACCGTCGGCACGCTGCATCGTGACTTCAGAACCAGCACCGGTTCCGTCCGTAATAGAAGGGAACTGAGCTGAATTCCAAAAGCGGGCGCAGGCAGGCCGATGGGCATGCGAACAGCTTGCCGCAGCAAGCGCATGAACTCGAGATTCGGCAGCGGCTGTGGACTGGTGATATTCACAGGACCTGCGATGTCCTCTCGTTCGATCAGGAACTCCACAGCCCGGGCATAGTCGGCGTGGTGCATCCACGAGATGAATTGCTCCCCGGATCCCTGCGGTCCCCCAAGACCGAATCGTGCCAGCGTCGACAACAGCCTAAAGACGCCGCCCCGGTCCGGAGAGAGCATCAACGTGGTGCGTAACGCCACCTTGCGCGTGCCCGGTACCTGTTCCGTTCGAAATGTTTCCTCCCATCGCCACACGACTTCTGAAAGGAACCGCCATGATTCGGGAGTTGTGCTGTCCATCGCTCCCGTATCTTGATATCCGCTGATGGTGGTCTCGGGAGTAGGAGCAAGAGAGTGTGGGTAGATATCGACAGCGGAAGCGTTAAGCCATACACGTGGTGGCCGTCTGCGGGAGCGAATGGCCGCTGCCGTTGTCTTGGTCGCATCGAGGCGGCTGTCGAGGATCAGGGCGCGATGTTCAGGGGTGAAGCGGGTATTGATGCTTGAACCGGCGAGATTGATAACCGCGTCTGCCCCTTCAAGGCATTTGGTCCACCGCCCAACGGTCTTACCGTCCCAGGCTACTGTAGCCCAGGGCGCGGGATGTGGAGTACGAGAGATGCTGATGAGCTCGATGCCTCGGCCATGAAAATGGCGAGCCAGGGTCTGGCCAATCTGGCCGGAGCCGCCAAGGAGAACGACCTTGCCTAAGCGAGATACTCCCTGATCCATGGGTCTTCCGAATGCGTGAGTTCAAGTGTGGTGCCGTCGAAGACGACCCGTCCCTCATTCAGGATGAGGAACTTTGTATTCTCTTCGAGCTCCCCTTCGGGCAGGAGCTCCAGTCGCTGTTCCTTCTGGTCGTAATAGTGCTTGGCCAGGGTAAAGGCGTCCTGCAGGCGATGCGTGATGAGCAATGATGTCGTTTGGGAGACATCGCGTTGCTTGGCCACCAGGGCAACGATGGTTGTTGACGTGATGGGGTCCAGACCGCCGGTCGGTGAATCGTAGAGGATCAGGTCCGGACCGGTAATGATGGCGCGGGCGATCGAGACACGCCGGCGCATACCGCCGGAGAGCTCAGAGGGAAACTTCTCAATGGCATGACCCAGTTCGACGAATTCCAGCGCTTCCACGACGCGGCGATGAGCCTCTTCCGGGGCAACGCCTTCTTCGTTGAGGCGGTAGGCGACGTTGTCCTCGACGTTGATGGAGTCGAACAGAGCCGATTCCTGAAAGACCATACCGATACGCCGACGCAGTTTGAAGAGATCCCGCTCCCGCATCGCCGTGATCTCTTCTCCAAAGACGAAGATGCGGCCCGAATCCGGCTTGAGAAGACCATCAACCAGCTTCAGCAGAACAGATTTGCCACCGCCCGCCGGGCCCAGCAACATGCGGGTCTCACCGGGCATGAYGGTAAAGGAGACATTGCGCAATACCTCGTTGCCTTCGAAGCTGATGGAGACGTCCTCGAAGGAGACAACCGGAGCGTCAGGAGGCAATCCATGCTTGAGCGCGGTCTCTTTGATGGATGGCATCTAGCGTCCCAGGATCCCGATCAAGAACCGGGTCAGAATGAAATCCGAAACGATGATCAAAATGGAAGAGGCTACTACGGCCTCAGTCGTGGATCGTCCCACACCCTGGGTGCCGCCTTTCGTCTGCATGCCGAAGTAGCAGCCGATGGACGAGATGATGAAGCCGAAGAAGACCGGTTTCGTGAGCCCTTGCC
>NZ_JBFRCY010000221.1:0-10172 GCF_052113305.1 Terriglobus sp. YAF25 | reverse complement strand
GGATCTATCTGGCGCCGAAGAAAAAAGATGCAAAGTCCCAGTAGGCACAGCGGCGACGTGCCATCAGAACTTGCAATGAACTGAAAGCGCCAGCGGGCCGATGAGGTCCTCTCCGCCCATACAGCACGTCTTCAACTTTCAACTTCGTTGGTCAACCCTAATCGCCTGAAGTTGGCAACACACGGCAGCTACCCATACAGTACGTCTTCAACCCTTCAAGGTGCCGGCGCGATTGGACTGCCCACGCAGTACGTCTTCAACTTTCAACTTCAAAGCTCAGCCACAAGTGTATGAAGGTGACAACAAATCCGTAACTACGTCCGAGTACGTCTTCAACTCTTCAAAGGCAGCGTAATTCGCATGGTGGTGCCGCGATTCCTGGGGTCGGTGCTTGAGCGCAGAGTGAGGGTTCCTCCGGATTCGGCGACGATGCCGCGCGTGACCCAAAGACCGAGACCGGTGCCGCGCTCGCCCTTGGTAGTGAAGAAGGGCTCGAAGATCTGTGAGATGTGTGCCTGCGCGATTCCCGGGCCGGTGTCGGCGATGGTCACGATGGCGCATGTGGCTGTCTCGCGGGAGCGGATGGTGAGGGTGCCGCCCGTGCCTGACATGGCTTCGATGGCGTTGCCAATCAGGTTGGCGAACACCTGCCGCAGTGAAAGCGGGAAGGTTGTTCCTGAAGCAGAAGGACGAAGGTCCGTGATGATCTGTACCTGGGCTCCTTCGGCGCGAGAGGCAAAGATCTGCACCACCTCGCCGACCAGCTTATTCACCAGATGTCCGCTGCCGGAGTTGCCACGATAGAAGCTGAGTGTGGTGCGCGTGATGTGGCCGACACGGTCCAACTCACGTGCCCCCATATTGACCAGTTCCTGCAGATCGAGTGGAAGCTCTGGATGCGTCTGCAGCAGATACAACACATTGGTCAGGGCTTCGAGCGGGTTATTGATCTCATGCGCCAGCGTGTTGGCCATGCGTCCCGCGGAAGCCAGGCGTTCGGAGTTGATCAGGCGTTTCACCAGGTCGGCGCGCTCACGGGCATCGGCCTTGCGCGCGGAGATATCCTCGATCACCAGCGAAAGCGACTCGGTCTCGTTGGGGTCCGGCTGCAGAACAGAGATGGTGAGCTGCACATCGACGGCGTGACCATCTTTGTGGCGCAGGCATTTTTCGACGCGCAGGCTGGGGATTCGGCGAGAGAGCAGATCTTCGAAGACGATCTCCTCGTCTTCATCGCGATCGGAGGCCGGCAGTAGCAGATCGTAGAAGCTGATTGACTCCAGCTCATCCGCGGTCAAACCGAGTATGTCGCGCAGGCGCTGATTGGCCAGGATCCATCGTCCATCGAGTGAGATATGCGCCATTCCCATGGCAGCCTGGTTGAAGGTTGCGGAGAAGCGTGTTTCCAGAGTTTTGAGCGCGGCGGCGGTGCGTAGTTTTTCGCGGCGGGCTTCGGCATCGGCGAGCTCTCGCTCGATTGCGGGTACCAGGCGCTCCAGATTGTCTTTCAACACATAGTCGTGTGCCCCGGCGCGCATGGTGGAGACGGCGGTCTCTTCGCTGATGGTGCCAGAGACGATGATGAAGGGTAGGTCGATCCCGCTGGCCTGCAGCATGGCCAGGGCGTCGCGCGCTCCAAAACCAGGCAGCGTGTAGTCGGCGATGACCACGTCCCAGCTCCCCGCACGCAGGGCCTCATGCATCTGCGCGCGGGTTTCGACGCGCCGCATCTCGATCTCGTATCCGGCGCGGTGAAGGTGACGCCGCAGCAACAGCGCGTCAGGCTCGTAGTCTTCGACGATGAGGACGCGAAGCCGCCTGCGTTGTTCTGCGAGGGGAGCGGGATTGAGCTGCGGCAGGGTCACGCGCGTGTCTCAGGAGATCGGCGGCGCTTGGTTCAGCAGAAGCCAGTAGATTCCAAGCTGCTTGGTGGCTTCGGCAAAATCTGTAAAGTTGACTGGTTTGCGAATGTAGCTGTTCACGCCCAGGCGATACGAGCTGACGATATCGCGCTCCTCGTCCGAGGAAGTGAGTACAACGACGGGCAAGAGTGAGGCCTTTTCTTTGGAGCGAATTACCTTCAACACATCCAGGCCCTGCACCTTGGGAAGCTTCAGGTCCAGAAGAACGAGCTGCGGCATGGGAAGCTCACCCGCTTCGTACCTGTCG
Organism: Terriglobus sp. YAF25; assembly: GCF_052113305.1. Taxonomy (NCBI): domain Bacteria; kingdom Pseudomonadati; phylum Acidobacteriota; class Terriglobia; order Terriglobales; family Acidobacteriaceae; genus Terriglobus; species Terriglobus sp. YAF25. The sequence continues at coordinate 8,003 of NZ_JBFRCY010000221.1, read as the reverse complement.
ATCAGCTCAAGCGCCTCGGCGCCGTCACGGGCGACACTGATCTCGTTCGCGACATTGGCCTTGCGCAAAGCACGGATGGCGAGAGCTTCGTGGTCCGGGTCGTCTTCGACCAGCAGGATCGAATTCGTATTGATGGTCATTCGTAGGAACCTTTCCCAAAAGATTATGATCCAAGCGTGAAGTAGAAGGTCGCGCCCTGGTCCTCCGTAGCCTCGGCCCAGATGCGGCCCTGATGCCGGCGGACGATGCGAAGTGTGGTCGCCAGGCCGATGCCTGACCCCTTAAAGTCGCGATCTCCGTGAAGGCGCTGGAACGCAGTGAAGAGGCGATCGGCATACCGCATATCAAAGCCGGCTCCATTATCCCGGATAAAGTAGACGTTCACGCCATCTCCCAGATAGGAGCCGAACCTGATGACAGCGTTCGGTGTTTTTGCGGTGAACTTGAAGGCATTCCCCATCAGGTTTTCCAGGGCAATGCGCAGCAGACGCGGATCAGCCTGAGCCAGCATGGGCGTGCCGGGAATCTCGAAGCGGACATTGCGATCAGGGTCTGAGGCTTTGAGGTCGGCGGCGACGGAACGGGCAACTTCCGCCAGATCCGTGGTCTCGCGGACAAGGTCGGTACGGGTGACGCGGGACAACTGCAGCAGGGCATCGATCAACTGGCCCATGCGCTGTACACCGCTGCGGACGCGATGAATGTAGTCTCGGCCCTGATCATCCAGCCTGTCGCCGAAGTCCTCATACAGCGCCAGCGAAAAGCCATCGATGGTGCGTAGCGGTGCGCGAAGATCGTGCGATACGGAATAGGAGAAGGCTTCGAGCTCCTGGTTCGAGGTCTCGAGCTCATGCGTGCGCTCCCGCACGCGCTTTTCCAGATCGGTAGCCAGAGCTTGAATCTCTTCTGCCTGCGCCGTGATCCGGTCGCGCGCAGCCACCTCTTTTCCAAGGAAATGGAAGGCGAGAATCAGGAATAGAAGATTCAGTCCGGTCGCAACACCGAAGGTGGTGTAGGCCGAGCGGCGGGCGCTTGTGACCTGGGAATCCCTCCACTTGAGCAGACGGCGCTCCTCTCCTTCGACCTGGGTGATGGCATAAGCCGCTGTGAAGTCGCCATACTGGTACTGGTCGGTCATCATGATCGAAAGCTGATCCGGCGTGAGCGCGGCAGTTGGTTGAGCCTTACGAAGTTGAACGCCAATCTCAATCGAGGTCAGCCGCGCCTGAATCCGCTCGCGGACTCTGGGGAGGCGAGCCTGCTGGCTGGGATTGTCCTCCGTGAGCTTGCGCACGTATTCAAAGGTGTCCCAGACCTGGTTGACGGCATCGTTGTACTGCTTTTCCAGGAACGGATCCGCCTGCAGAACGTAGCCTCGAGCTGCGCCCTCGGCCGTCCGAATCTCCGCCACTAACTGCTCGCAGGCAGTCAGGGTCTCCAGGGTATGGGTCTGCCACTGCTGGCTCGCCGCAAAGATGCGGAGAGAGCGATAGGCCAACCAGCTATTGAGCAACACAATCAGAACGGCGCCAATATAGGCGAGCCGGTAACCAAAGGCACGCATCGAGACTATCAATGGGACTTCCATGCGATGCAAAGCTTTTGTTGCGGAGTTGCCTGAACTGGTATGTCATCATTCAGCACGGAGAGTCCCCATGGTTCGGATCGTTCTCGGCGCTGTCTTTGGTTACCTGCTCTCACTTGGCAGCTCGGTTGTCTGGTTTCTCAAAACGAATCATGATCCGACGCAACGGGTCTCGACGCGCTACCTGCTCGCAAGTATCGTAGTCGGCTTCTTCTGCTCGGTGGCGACCGGAGGGTATCGATCGTCGTCATGGTGCCGGCCACGGTCTTCGGTGGTGAGTTGGCCGAGCGACGATTGGAACACGTGAAAAAGTAGTTTATTTTCATTTGCTTACGAAAGGGCGAAAGTTTCTTCTAAACTTGAGTGTACTTGCATCACATTTTATGAATCGGTTGTGCTATGGTATGCGTCAGATGATGTGAAGGCCGGAGATCCCGGCCCACAACTCAGGAGGAAATGCATCATGACGATCACACGTTGGACCCCGTTCTCGGATCTGGCTGTTCTGCAGAACCGTTTGAACTCGATCTTTAACGACTTCGGTGCGCCGGAAGGCCGCAGTGAGTCGTTGGCGTCAGGGAATTTCACTCCCGCCGTGGACGTTTATGAGGATGCGCAGAAGATCGTGCTGAAACTCGACGTTCCGGGGATCAGGCAGGAAGATATCGATGTCCGCCTGGAGAACCAGACTCTGACGGTCAAGGGCGAGCGCCAATTCGGGAAGGAAGAGAAGGAAGAGAACTTCCATCGCATTGAGCGCCGCTACGGCAGCTTCATCCGCGCGTTCACGCTTCCGCAAACGGCGGATATGGAGAAAGTAAGCGCCGAGTATAAGGATGGCGTGCTTCAGATTGAGATCGCGAAGAAGTCTGAGGCTCAGCCCAAGCAGATCAAGGTAGGCGCCGGTACTGGTCCGAAGCAGGTTGAGGCAAAGACCGCAGCGTAAGCTTCATGGTGCACTGACGGGCACCTGATGGCGAAGGGGCTGCCGGCCTTGTCGCCATCGATGAAACCCATTGCATTTTCGCAGTGGGGACATGAACGGGAGACCTGCCGGTTGTGAAGGGCGGTCTCCCATTCTTTTGTGATGCGGGGCATGGTCGTTATTCGGCTTGAGATGTATCTAAGGAATCAGGTGAGGTAGAGAAGCGATGGCAATTCGTTGGGACAAATTTACGGTGAAGTCGCAGGAGGCGGTACAGGCGGCGCTGGGGCACGCTTCTGACTCGGGAAACGCCGAGGTGCTGCCGCTGCATCTTGCCGCGGCTCTGCTGGAAGACCGTGAGGGCATCGTGATTCCGGTGCTGGAGAAGATCGGTGTACCTGTGCAGCAGCTTCTTAGCCAGGTAAATGCGGCCATCGCGAAACTGCCGAAAGTGCAGGGAGCCAGTCAGCAGCCCGGTGTGGGCTCTGCTTTGCAGAAGGTATTAGATCGCGCCTTCAAAGAGGCGGAGAACTTCAAGGACGAGTATGTCTCGACCGAGCATCTTCTGCTGGCCTTGAGTGAAGAGAAGAATGGCGTTGTGCAGGCGGCCATGGCCGCCTTCGGTGCAACCCATGATGCGATTCTGAAGGCGCTGACCTCAGTGCGTGGCACCCAGCGCGTGACCGATCAGAATCCCGAAGGGAAGTTCCAGGCGCTGGAGAAGTACGCCAAGGATCTTACCGAGCAGGCGCGCAAGGGCAAGCTCGATCCGGTGATCGGCCGCGACGAGGAGATTCGTCGCGTCATTCAAGTGCTGTCGCGCCGCACCAAGAACAACCCTGTGTTGATTGGCGAACCCGGCGTGGGTAAGACGGCGATTGTGGAAGGCCTGGCGCGCCGCATCGTCTCCGGAGATGTGCCCGAGATCCTGAAGGAGAAACGGGTCATCTCGCTGGACCTGGGATCGATGCTTGCCGGAGCGAAGTTCCGTGGAGAGTTCGAAGACCGTCTGAAGGCAGTGCTGAAGGAGATCGAAGAGTCGAACGGACAGATCATCCTGTTTATCGATGAGCTGCACACGCTGGTCGGCGCCGGAGCAGCGGAAGGCGCTATCGACGCCAGCAACATGCTCAAGCCGGCACTGGCGCGCGGCGAGCTGCGGGCTATCGGCGCAACCACGCTGAACGAGTACCGCAAATACATCGAGAAGGATGCCGCGCTGGAGCGCCGCTTCCAGATCGTCTATGTCGGTGAGCCCAATGTAGACGATACGATCGCGATTCTGCGTGGCCTGAAGGAGCGTTACGAGTCGCACCACAAGGTGCGCATCAAGGACTCGGCGATCGTGTCGGCGGCTGTGCTCTCACATCGCTACATCAGCGACCGTTTCCTTCCGGACAAGGCGATTGATCTTGTCGATGAAGCAGCTGCCTCGTTGGCCATCCAGATCGGGAGTGTGCCAGTGGAGATCGACGCCCTGGAGCGTCGGGCGACCTCGCTCGAGATCGAGCGCGAGGCTCTGAAGCGGGAGAAGGATGCGAACTCCAAGGAGCGGTTGCAGGAGGTCGAGAGGGAGCTGGCCGACATCAAGGAGCAGGCCAGCGGCCTGCGGGCGCGGTGGCAGAAGGAGAAGGATGCCATCAGCCGCATCAGCGAGCTGAAGCAGAAGATCGAAAGCCTGCGCTTCCAGATCGAAGAGCAGACCCGCAAAGGCGATCTCGGCAGGGCAGCGCAGATTCAGTACAGCGATCTGCCGAAGGCAGAGGCCGAGCTGAAGGAGCTTGAGACGCTGCAGGATGGTAGTGATACCGCGCAGCGCATGTTGAAGGAAGAGGTCGACGAGGAAGATATCGCCAAGATCGTCTCCAAGTGGACCGGTATTCCTGTCGCGAAGATGCTCGAAGGCGAAGTACAGAAGCTGGTCCATATGGAACAGCGGCTGYGCGAGCGCGTCATCGGGCAGGATGAGGCTTTGACGGTGGTGGCGAATGCGATTCGCCGTTCCCGTGCGGGCTTGTCCGATCCCAAGCGCCCCATCGGCAGCTTTATCTTCCTCGGCCCCACGGGCGTGGGTAAGACGGAGACGGCGCGTGCCCTGGCGGAGTTCCTCTTTGACGACGAGCAGGCGATGGTGCGCATCGACATGTCGGAGTACATGGAGAAGCATGCGGTCGCGCGGCTGATCGGCGCTCCTCCGGGATACGTGGGTTTCGACGAGGGTGGACAGTTGACGGAGGCGATCCGCCGGCGTCCGTATGCCGTGGTGCTCTTTGATGAGATCGAGAAGGCGCACCCSGAYGTCTTCAATGTGCTGTTGCAGGTGCTGGATGACGGCCGCCTGACGGACTCAAAGGGCCGCACGGTCGACTTCAAGAACACCGTGCTGATCATGACGTCGAACATCGGTGCAAGTGCATTGTCGACGGCATGGGCTGACAGTGAGGATGGCTTCGAGGATGCGAAGAGCCGTGTGATCGATTCGCTGAAGCAGCACTTCCGCCCGGAGTTCCTGAACCGTGTGGACGACATCGTGGTCTTCCATCCGCTCGGCGAGGAGCAGTTGACGCATATCGTGGACCTGCGGCTTGCCGACCTGCAGAAGCTGCTGGATGCACGGAAGATCCATCTGGAGCTGACACCGGAGGCGCACAAGAAGCTCTTTGCCGCGGGCTACGATCGCGCCTATGGAGCCCGTCCGCTGAAGCGTGCGATCCAGCGCCTGGTGCAGGATCCGCTCGCCATCAAGATCCTAGATGGCGAAGTGCGGCACGGCGACAAGGTGCGTGTCGATGCAGGCAAAGACGCCCTCACCTTCGAGGTCGTCGAGTCGGAAGAGGTTCCGGCGTAAGAGTAGGAAGAAAAGGCCGGGCATATTGCCCGGCCTTTTTTGTTTTTGCAGAAGATGACAAACAAAATTGTTGCGGCAGCCCATACTCTGGGTGCCCCATCCATTGCAAAGCAATGGGTGGGATGTTCGAGCGAAGCTCAAATCGTCTTTTCTAGCTGGAGGAGATGGACGTTCGATTTGTGACTGAAGAACTATAGATCGGGCCTTCAGCCCTTTTTTCCATTGGCTGCCTGAGACCTGGGGCGTTGCCCCAGGCTGATATAGAGCGCGCCTTCAGCGCTCCAACGCGCTGTTCTCGTGTTCTATCGAGTCTGAACATCTTGAATCGGGCGTTCTAAATCATCCTCATGCGGCTGATTCGTTTCACCGTGAAACGGAATGATTGTGGTGGAACGTCCGTATCCGCTGGCCGGTGAGCGATCTCCTGAAGCTTCATAGAACTTCGGTACACCGTGCATCAGCGGTGTAAATCCTCCAATCGCTCCGGCACGCGTGTTGATCGGCATCTCGTCTACCGGATAACGGTGTTCCTGCAGGTCCCGCACCATCCAGTTCTTGTCGTGGCCAAGGATGATGAAGTGTCCTGTCTGCTGCAGGAAGCCGGCCAGAGGAACAATGGGGACGTGATAGTAGCTGTTCCGTCCAGTCCAGAGGTTGCGGTCCGGTGAGTCTTCTCCGCGGAATCGGCGGATCGCGTCGAAGTCGACAGGGAAGACGATGCGAGAGGCAAGCGACGGTGGCGCATAGCGTTGGAAGGTAAGCACCATGAGCGGATCGGGAATCGCGATTGGTTGGTTATCAGCGATGGTCGAAAGGTGGTCCACGACCTTATAGAAGCTCTGCTTCTGCTCTGTATACCAATAGCCGATGATGGACTCGCGGGTCGTCACCCATGCCACAAAGAGGATGAGGAAGATGATGGCTGCGTAGCGCATATGCCCGAAGAGCCGATGCGCCGCCGCAACCCCCGCGATGGCAAAGCCGAAACATACCGGGATCACAAAGCGCGGAGAGAGCATGCCGCCTTTGATAGAAGCGACCGCGTAACCGAGAAACGGATACAGCATGAGGAAGAACGCCGCGATCAGCTCATGCGTTGGAAATGCTTTTCTCCCATGTCGTACGCGGTACTCCGTCGCCAGATGGCCAAGAACTCTTGGCCGCATGGAAGCACGGCAGGTTGAACAGAAGCGAGAAAGGACGCGGACGATGCCAGCAAGCAGAAACAGCGCGAGCAGCGGATACAGTACTGCCTCTACCATCTCGGTGTATGAATCGAAGGCCTGATCGATAGAGACCTTGTTCCATGCATGCGGAGCATAGGTTGCAATTCCTGCTTTAATCAGGCCCCGATAGAAGGCGAGAGGAGCAGCGGCCAGCACTATGCTCATCCAGATTCGGGGACGAATGGCATAGCGAAGATTTGGCATACGCCATCGTTCTGCGTGAAATTGCTGCAGGGTGAAAACTACCTCACCCGCTGCCACGGGAAGAAACGCGAGCACCGCGAAGTAATTGGTGGAGACGCCGAGCGCCAGCGCGATCACCATGCCAATCAGAGCAAGGGTGCCACGGCTGCGCGTCTTCGGTTGGATGGTTCGCGACCAGCACAGTACAGCCATCATTGCGAAACCATAGAAGATGCCGTAGCTGCGGCATTCATAGGAATATTCGAAGGCGCCGGTCGCCATAGACAGGAAGGTTCCCGCGAGCGCCCATGTGGGGGAGATCCGCCGCTGCAGGAAGAGATAGAGCGACAACAACCCCAACCAGTAACCGGCGATGGCTGGCAGGCGCAATGCGAACTCGTGATTGCCGAAGAGGCGCGTTGAACCCAGGACCGCCAGATGAGATAGTGGCGGATTCGGATCGGCGCCCTGGCTGAGGGCGTGCCAGATTGCGTGGGCTGAACCCAGGCTCGCAATGTGATACGTGATCAACTCGTCGAGCCACAGCAGCTTCATGGAAGAGAGCAGCGCGGTGATGATGACGTAGAAGAGGCTAAGCCCCGTGAAAGACAGAGCAGGGTGGGCATCAATCCATGCCTGTGCCCAGCCGGCTGTGATCCGCAGAGTTGTCGGGACATGGACGAGAGGTCTCGTCGTAACCCAGGTGCCCACGCAGACTTTCCTCCAAACAACTGAAATCCCATTGCAGAAAGTCGTGCAGGCTGTTCCGTTAGGGACGTGGGATGGAGTGTTGTCGGGAGAGGTTGTATCTCTGGAGGTCTAACTCAGCCACTTTAACAGTCGAATAATACCCATGCTCGCCGGTTTGCGGTGCGCGGAGACATCGGTGCGTGCCGCGATCTCCTTGCGATTCTGTGAGTAGTAGCTGTAGGCACGTAACAGCATCTCCTCATTGGTGAGCGTGGGCCGCCAGCCGAGCTCGCGTTTGATGCGTGTGGTGTCGAACAGAAAACTCTCGGCGATCATTTTGTAGTGATACGGCCCAAGGGGCGAGAGCTTGAGTTTGTGCGCCGCGATCATGGCGGCGATCGTCGGCCCCTGTGGTAGGGAGCGCACTATGCTGCGCGATCCCGCGGCAGCGATGACGGACTCATAGACCGCGCGCATCGACTTCACATTATCTGAGCCGACATTGAAGGTATTGCTGCCGTTGTAGCCGGCTGCCTGGATGCAGGC
>NZ_JBFRCY010000220.1:0-7989 GCF_052113305.1 Terriglobus sp. YAF25 | reverse complement strand
AGGGCTTCACCCTAGGCTGGTATAGAGCGCACCTTTGGTGCTTACCGTCGCCAATTTCATCGTTGTGGCTTATCTCAAGAAGATACAGAAAGCGAAATACACCCAATTTCCCAAGAAAACTCAAACTTGAATTTGTCGATACAGCCTAGCAACTCGTTTCAACGCCACCATTCACCCTGTTACCACATCCTCCCCGGTAAACTAGAGGGGAATGTTTAGAAAGCTGTACTCAGACTGGATGTACGCGTGGGAGACGCGGCTCACCACGGCAGACACCAACCGCATTGTGCGTCCACTCGAATGGGGCTTTGACTGGCTGGCCGAGTGGGGAACCCATGTGGAGGAAGACCCGCTTGGATCGATGAAGGCCATCAACGGTCACATCGTCGCCAACGCCGAGGAGTTCTTCRGCTATCAGACGCCGACCGACTTCCGTCTGGAGAAGCGGCACCCGCAACTCTTTCCCACGAACGTACGTCCGGAGACGCTGGCGAAGGACGCACTGTGGAAGGCCAATGCCGAAGAGGGTCTGATCGAAGAGGCGGAGTTCCTGCGCTTTACCTCTGCCGTGCGCACCAAGTACCCGGAGAACGACCAGGTGAACGCACGTTGGTATCCGGCACCGGCCCATCAGGATCCCAAACGGCCGAAGCAGGCGATTATCGTCATGCCGCAGTGGAATGCCGATGCCTTCAGCCATAACGTTCTCTGCGATCTGTTCAACAAGTTCGGTGTCTCTGCCCTGCGGCTCTCGAAGCCGTATCACGACATCCGCAGGCCGGCAGAGCTCGAACGCTCGGACTACGCCGTAAGCTCGAACATCGGCCGCACCATCGAGGCGGTGCGGCAGGCCGTTGTCGATGTGCGGAGCTGTATCGACTGGCTGCAGTCACAGGGATACACGCACTTTGGCGTATTGGGAACAAGCCTGGGGTCGGAGTATGCATTTCTTTCCGCCGCCTTCGACGAGCGGTTGAAGGTCTGCGCCTTCAATCACGCCTCGACGAGCTTCGGCGATGTGGTGTGGCAGGGGCAGAGCACACGCCACGTCCGCGCGGCCTTTGAAGAAGCCGGCATGTCGCGGGAAGATGTGCGGGCCTGCTTCGAGGCGATCAGCCCGAAGAATTACATGGAGCAGTTTGCGCGCGTGAAAGACCGGCAGACGCTGGTCGTCTATGCGACCTACGATCTGACGTTTCCTCTGGAGTTTTCGCTGGAAGTACTACGGAGCTTTGAGCAGCGTGGAATTCCGCACACGCCTAAGGTGCTGCCTTGCGGGCATTACGTGGTGGGTGAGAAGCCATATGCATGGCTTGACGGCTGGTACCTCGGCACGTTCGTCTATCGAGCGTTCAAGCGCCTGCGTACAGCGGGTTAACCCTGGGAAGCGAATTGTTCAAGCAGTCTTCTTGGTGTGGCGATGCGCCCTGCCGAAGTGYGAAGCAAAGAGGCAAGGGAGCACAACCACAGCCACCAAACTGCAACCTAAGATAAGGTCCATCATATTGGTCAACGTATCCATCGGCGTCCGTCCCCCGTTGCTTTAGTGCAGCGGACGACTTTTGTGATGCATTCTTCTTCGACCGCGTCTACCTTGGTGTCCGAAAACGATACATACCACGGCGCCAACACCATAGTGACGCAACACAGGGCTAGAAGGAAATCATGCATTCAGGTGGCTCCTCCGAAGTTGGATTCGGTTCCTCTTTTGGGAGGATCGCTCGCTTCACAATCGGGCGGTATCGCCTGTGCGTGGGAGCGCGATGCGACTTTGGTGGCAGGCGCAGGCAAGGCTTCCGCGGGACTGGGGTCCGAGCCAGACTTTTGATGGCGCGGTTAAAATATCCGTATGCCGATCGACTTCAACGCATCTCTCGCCGCCTCTGACCCCGAAATCGCAACGATGGTCGAAAAGGAGGTCATCCGCCAGCACGAAGGTCTGGAGATGATCGCCAGTGAGRACTTCGTTTCGCGCGCTGTGCTGGAGGCCGCTGGAACGGTCTTCACCAACAAGTATGCCGAGGGGTATCCGGCGAAGCGCTACTACGGCGGGTGYGAGTTTGCCGATGTCGTTGAGAATCTTGCGCGCGATCGCGCCAGGCAGCTCTTCGGCGCCGATCACGCCAATGTGCAGCCGCACTCCGGCTCGCAGGCCAATGCCTCGGCTTACATGACCATCCTGCAGCCCGGCGATACCATCCTGGGCCTGGACCTGGCGCATGGTGGCCATCTCACCCACGGTCACAAGCTGAACTTCTCCGGCAAGCTGTATCGTGTCGTCGGTTATCAGGTGCGGAAAGACACCGAGGTTCTCGACTACGACGAGCTCGAAGCAACAGCCCTGCGTGAGAAGCCGAAGATCATCGTCGGCGGCGGATCGGCATATCCTCGCACCTTCGACTTCGCCCGCATGCGCGCCATCGCCGATAAGGTGGGCGCTTACTTCATGGTCGATATGGCCCACTTCGCCGGCCTGGTGGCAGGCGGCGTGCATCCTTCGCCGGTACCGCACGCACACTTCGTCACCACCACCACCCACAAGACACTGCGTGGACCGCGCGGCGGCATGGTGTTGTGCACGCAAGAGTTCGCACAGGGCCTCGACCGCTCTGTCTTCCCTGGCCAGCAGGGCGGACCGCTCGTGCATATCGTCGCTGCCAAAGCTGTCGCCTTCAAGGAAGCACTGCAGCCTGAGTTCAAGCTCTACGCCGCACAGATCGTTGCCAACGCCAAGGCGCTGGCCGAGGCGCTGCAGGGCGAGGGCTTCCGCATCATCTCCGGTGGCACCGACACGCACCTTATGCTGGTCGACGTTTTTGCCAAGGGCATCCTGGGCAGCGAAGCCGAAAATGCTCTGGGTGAGGCCGGCATCACGGTGAACAAGAACGCGATTCCGTACGACACCAATCCTCCCCTGAAGCCTTCGGGCATTCGCGTGGGCACACCGGCACTGACGACCCGCGGCATGAAGGAAGACGACATGCGCATCATCGCGAAGTGGATCGCCGAAGCTCTCGAGCACCGCAACGACGCGGACAAGCTGGCGAAGATCAAGGGCCAGGTCGGGGAGCTGGCAGAGAAGTATCCGCTGTATGGGTTCTTACGCGAGCCGGCGCTCGCGTAAGAACCGTTGAATGGTGGAATTGTTGAATAGTTTTCTTGCTTGTTCAGAGGGGCGAGTTTCGCTTAGGCGAGGCTCGCTCTTTTCGCATTCAGGTGAGGCTTGCCGTCTTCCCAGCCACACCATTCAACGATTCAACCATTCAACAACGAGCTACCCACCAGCACCCTGATAGCCCAAACCTCACAACAAGCCACAGACACCCTCAAAATAGAGGCCCCTCCGGATATTGTATCAAGTACGAACTAAATAGCAATAGCACTTCCGTCCAATGTTCGCGGGCGTCTTTCCGCTTTACGATTCTTAATCGCTGGATGGCCCGCAAGGATAAAGGGCCGGGCGACATGTGCGACGAATAACAATCCGTTTGCTGCTCTTCCTTCTGGTGGCCGTCCTCGGTTTTGAGTTGATGACCACCGCGTTCCACCTCCTGAATCTACCGAGCGATAAGGCCGTTTACGGCGGCATGGTGCTGCTCGTCTGCGATGCGGTGGTGGTGTGCTCTGCAACCTGGTTTCTCTGGAGGCGTTTATGACCATGTTTGACAACTTGCTTCAAACCACCGGCCGCGGCAATGGCCGCGACGACGACGACCACGGCAAACGCATGCTACGTTTTGCCTTGAAGTGGGGTGTTGTCCTCGTCATCGCGATCATCGTGCTGAACCTGTTCTTCAGCTACATCGTCAGCGTCACGCGTATCGGCGCCGGCTATGAGGGCGTGGAGATCTCGCTCTCCGGCTCGCAGCGTGGAGCGCAGGAGATTCCAATCCGTACCGGATGGGTCTTCTACAGCCCGCTGAAGTCGCAGATTGTCGAGTTCCCGACCTTTGTGCAGACGGTGAAGTGGAYGCAGGACGCTCATGAAGGCTCGGCGACCAACGAGCAGATGAGCTTCAACTCGAAGGAGGGCATGGAGATCTATGCCGACGTCTCGCTGAGCTACGCCATCGATCCGCCGCGTGTGCCTGACTTCTATGTGAAGTACCGGCTCAACGACCTGACACGCTTTACGCACGGCATTCTGCGCGATGTGGTGCGCAACTCGCTGAACGAAGTTGCCAGCACCTACACGGTGGAGGAGATCTACGGCGAACGCAAGGCTGAGTTCCTGGGCAAGGTGCAGGCCCTCATCCAGCAGAAGATGGATCCTGTCGGCGTTGGTATTCAGCAGTTCGGCTTCATCGGTGCTCCGCGGGTCCCCAGCGTGATTGCTTCAGCCATCACCGCGAAGGCGCAGGCCATCCAGAGCGCCGAACGTGCGCGCAACGAGCTGGCCGAAACGCAGGCCGAAGCCGCCAAGCAGATCGCCGCGGCCGAGGGTGAAGCCAAGTCCAGCGTGACACGTGCCCAGGGCGAGGCGGAGGCCAACCGCATCCGTCAGACCTCGATCACGCCTCAGTTGCTGGAGCTTCGCAAGCTGGAAAACCAGCGCGCCCTGATCGAACGCTGGAACGGTCAATTGCCCAGCGTGCAGACCGGCAACGGGCAGATGCTGATGGAGCTGCCCTCTGCGAGGTAGTTGATTGGTTGAATTGTTGAATGGTTGAATCGTTTCCTTGCTTGATTGGAAGGGGTGGGTTTCGCATATGCGAGGCTCGCCCCTTTTATCTTTGCGTATGGCGGCTTGCTGAAAGTGGCGTGAGCAACTCAAGTGAGTTGGAGGTGCATGGACTACCACCAATCCACGATTCAACCATTCAACGATTCCACCATTCAACCAAGTCCCTACACACGAGTCCCTGTTGGACACCACGACTCACTCGTGCTGCCAAAAAGACTAGTACGTCTCGACCAGTTCTTCTTCGCGGATGGGTTCCGCGGAGTTGCTGTCTTCGAGGGCGGCGAGGACGTTGGCGTCAAACCAGGCGTCGTGCGCTTCCACCACAGCAGCAACTACGGATTGTGGATTCATAACCATGCTGGCAGCTTAGCCAAGCCTGCAGCCGGGTGAAAGTATCGTTCCGGATTCTCCCGTTGACTCTCTTGGTGCGACAATCACAGCGGAATGCTTGCTTTTTTTGTCCTGGTTTCTGTCCTGCTGCTGGCGACCCTGATGCTGCCCAAGTTCCGGATTGGTGGTGGGCGGCGCGGCCAGATGTTGCGGTACGCACAACAGACCAGTGGTGACTTTCCCGATGACGAGATTCCCCAGGACTTTCCCTTCTCGATGACCGATGACCTGAACTGGGGCCAGGGCCGCCACTGCATCTTTTGGCGACAGGGCCTGAGCTACGTCATCGTGATGGACGCCGAGATCGGCTTCGGGCGCGAGAGACATCCACTGACCTTGATGGCCGCCCGGCATAACGCCGCAACCGGAGTGATCTGGTCGATGCCGCGCGAGATCGAGATGCGCGCCGAGGATGGATGGGTGGTGTTGTTGGAACGGGAGCGGAAGCTGCTGAGCACGGGACAGATTGAGGAGTTGAGGAAGTTGTTCCTCTCTAGTTCCTAGTTGGTTCCTGGTTGCTAGTTGGGCGGTCTTCCTTCTGAAAGGGCACCGGCCGGGTGTCCCACATCTGCGAAGCTTATGTGGGAGTATCGAGCGGAGCTCGATCCCTGAGACCCGAACAGAGAAGCAGATCCTTACGGGATGAGATAGATTCGCGCGTAGCGCGAATCCCCACATCTGCTCCGCGGATATGGGGCACCCAGTCCTACTGATCCAAGAAAAGACAAAGGCCCGGCATTCTGCCGGGCCTCCGCGCGAAGCGCCTTTGCCTGGACGGCCAGTCCCGGCTAGTCCCCCTCAGATGCGCATGGGCATGAGGATGTAGCGGTACTTGGAGTCTTCGCCGCTTTCTTCGGGGCGCATCTGGCCGGCGGACTGGGCGTCCTTGAATTCGAGGCGGACCTCGCCGGTGTTACCGATGGCTTTGAGGAAGTCCAGCAGGTAGGCGGAGTTGAAGCCGACGACCAGAGGATCGTAGCTGTAGGGAGTCTCGATCGTATCTTCCGACTCGCCCGAGTCGGTGGACGAGGAGGAGATCTTCAGCTCGTTCTGCTCCATGCGGATCTTGATGGCGCCGGAGCGCTCGTCGGCGAACTGGGCGACGCGCTGGATGGCTCCCATCAGGTCTTCGCTGCGGACAATGACGAACTTGTTGTTGTCGCGGGGCAGCACGGCCTCGTAGTTGGGGAACTGGCCGGTCAGCTTGCGGCTGGTCAGCACGCGTCCGCCGATGCGGAAGTAGAGGGTCTGCTCGTCGTCGGCGAACTCGAGGGTATCGTCTTCGGTGTTCGCCAACAGCGAGGAGAGCTCGCCCAGGCACTTGCGCGGGATGAGGGTCTTCTTCTCGCCAGAGACGCCGGAGATGGTCTCCCCGAAGCGCTCGATGTGAGCCAGGCGGTGGCCATCGGTGGCGACCATGGCCATGGACTCGGACTTGAGGACTAGCAGAGCTCCGTTGAGGGTGTAGCGCGACTCCTCGTTGGAGATGGCGAAGATGGTCTTGGAGATCATGCTGCGCAGGGCAGCGACGTTGACCTTCAGGGCGCCGGTCTCGGGAAACTCGGGAACGGTGGGGAAGTTGGCGCGGGCCATGCCCACCATCTTGGTGTTGGAGCGGCCGGCGCGGATCTGCACCCAATGGTTATCCATCAGCTTGATGCTGATCTCGCCCTCGGGCAGCAGCTTGATGTAGTCGTACAGCTTGCGCGCGGGGATGGTGCAGGCGCCTGGCTTCTTCACCTTGGCGGTGGTGGAGGTGCGCAGAGACTGATCGAGATCGGTCGCCGTAATGGTCAGGCGGTCGTCGTCCGCCTCGAACAGGAAGTTCGACAGAATGGGGATCGTCGTCTTACGTTCCACCACCGACTGTGCGGCCGTCAGCTCACGCAGCAGATCGCCGCGGGAGATAGAGATTTCGAGATTGCCGGAGGGAGCCGCGGATGCTGCAGCTTGAAGCGGGGTTGCGGTGGTCGTCATGGCAGAAGTGTCTCCCGATGGTGAAACCTTGACGTGCGTTTGGCAACACTGTACCAGTTCGTCAACACACGTGGAACAGCTTGATTGTAGCGAGGATTGCAGAAAGAAAGCAGTTGTGCAAAAAGGGGGTAAATGTTGAATGGTTGGATAGTTGAATGGTTGAATAGTGGCCGCTAGCGCGGGAAGAGCCAACTGACCCTATTTCGCCAGTTTTGGGCCTGACCCCACCCGGGGGGGTGCCCCGCCCTCGCAACGCTAGGGCGGGCGGGGAGCTACCCAACGCAGGGGCTTTTCGCGCTCTATTTCTCCAACTCCGCCTCAATCGCGGCGATCAGGGTCGGGTCGTCGGGCGTGGTATCCGGGGCAAACCGGGCCACTGGTTCCCCGGTACGGCTGATAAGGAACTTTTCGAAGTTCCAGAGCAGCTCCGGCGGCTGATTCGGCTCGGTACCGTAGTTGCGCAGATCACCCGCAAAATCGAACCCGGTGGTCGAGATCGCCTGCGGCAGAGCCTTTGTAAGTTCCTGATAGAGCGGGTGTTTCCCCGGGCCGGTTACGCCGATCTTGGCGAACATGGGAAAGCTGACGTCATAGGTCAGCGAACAGAACTTGGCAATCTCCTGGTTGGTGCCGGGCTCCTGCCCACCAAAGTCATTGGCGGGAAATCCGAGAACCACCAGGCCACGGTCTTGGAAGCGCTGGTACAGGGACTCAAGCCCCGTATACTGCGGCGTAAGCCCGCATTTGGAGGCGACATTGACGATCAGCAACACCTTGCCGACGTACTCGGCCAACGTGGTGGGCGCATGGGTGATGGTCTCCAACGGGATAGTCTGCAGATTTGCCATGGTGATTGGATGCTCCTGGTAGGAGTTAAAAGTTGCAAGTTAAAAGGTGAAGCGTTAAGGCAGGGACAGTAAAAGGGGATTGGCCCCACG
>NZ_JBFRCY010000219.1:0-12403 GCF_052113305.1 Terriglobus sp. YAF25 | reverse complement strand
CTCTCACACAGACTCTGAAGCCCCTTCGAGGTTTCGGGGGTTCGAAACCTGGGGCGTTGCCCCAGGCTGGTATAGAACGCGCCTTTCCACCCCAATGAACGAGTTCATTGGGGACCCCGGCCTTCAGCGCTTATCAGGTCCGGGTGCCCCACCCTCACAACGTTAGGGTGGGCTAGGAATAACCCCAGAATTCTCGGAGAACATATAAACGAATCTTTGTATGTACTTCTTGGGATTCTTAAAACAAAAAAGGCGCCGGAGTAATCCTCCGGCGCCTTCGTTCGTATCGCTTATTTCGATTCAAGAACCAGCACAGTCGCAATCGGATCAAGCGCCTTCTCGGGCAGGGAGACATCAAGCACTCCCTCTTTCTGCGTAAACTTCAACGCCTTGTGAGACGCGTCCGCCAGCAGGTAGGCCTTGGTGACGGTGTGTGGAACCTTCTCTACATGGAAGCTGCCCTTCGGCCAGGCGAAGAGATGGATGTAGATACGGTTGGCCTTGGTCGTCGAACGCCACTCCCACGCGGGAACAAACTTCGGCTTGGCATTGCCTTCTGCTGGAGCAAACGATCYCGCCTCCGCTCCGAAGAGTGTGGCCTTGGCTCCATAGATCGCCTCACCATTGACGGCCAGCCACTTGCCCACAGCATGCAGGCGCTCAACCTCGGGCTCGGGAACCTTGCCCTGGGCATCCGGTCCAATGTTCAGCAGGTAGTTGCCACCCTTGCTGGTGATGTCGATCAGGTTGCGCAGCAGCGTCTCGGTCGATTTGAAGTTGGTGTCGAACGACTTGTAACCCCAGGTGTCGTTGATGGTCATGCACGACTCCCAGTCACGGCCTGGATATCCCTGTGCCGGGATGTACTGCTCCGGAGTCTCGGTGTCGCCCTTATAACCGCCACCCAGGCGATTGTTCCAGATCAGCTTGGGATACTGGTTCAGCACCTTCACCACTTCGGCGGCGCGCTCCGGAGTCATCTTGCTGGTCGGTGTATCGAACCAGATGATGTCGGGCGCGGTCTTGTAGTTTGCGAGCAGTTCTTTGATCTGAGGGATCGCTTTGGTTTTCAGGTAGTCGTCGAAGCTGCCATCCTGCGCCGGATCCCAGTGGCCGGTCTCTTTGTTGTGGTTGCCGCGAACTGCCGCCGCGCCACCGGGAGCGGTCCAGTCCTGTGCCTGCGAATAGTAGAAGCCGAGGTGGATGCCGGCTTTGTGGCACTCCTCTGCGAGCTCGCGAAGAGGATCCTTCTTGAATGGCGTGGCGGCGACGATGTTGAACGGATCGGTCTTGGAGTCGAACATCGCAAATCCGTCGTGATGCTTCGAKGTGATCACGATGTACTTCATGCCCGCATCCTTCGCCAGCGCGACGATGTCGTGGGCGGAGAAGCCGGTGGGGTTGAAGTTGGTTGCGAACTGTTTATAGTCGGCGACCGGAATGGAAAGATCGTTCATGATCCATTCCCCAATATGCGTGGTGCGCTGTCCATGCCACTCACCCGCCGGAACGGCGTACAGGCCCCAGTGGATGAACATGCCGAAACGTGCCTCGCGCCACCATGCCATACGGGCATCATGCTGTGCCGGGGTCTCCTTGTCCTGGACAGCGGGGACGGGGTGAGCGGTGGCGGACGATTCGATCGTGTGCCCTTCCAGTTGGCCGTATGCGGATACGGAAGAGAGAACACACGCGCCAAGCGCCATGCGCAGGACAAAAGAGTTCATAGGTATCATCCTCATGGTTGAGCCTTGTCAGATAATGCCGGCGGCCGTTCGAAACAAGAAACATGGCCTCCGCTCGACGGAACAACATTAGGGGATTCACCCGGGTTTTGTCGAGGCATTCGTGTATATGCGAAAAATATGTTTTACAGGTAATACATCTTGACATCGCTTCAGTTAACCGATTAATTTGCCGGAGATTTGCAAGGAGACGATGCTCATGAAGCCAACGGCGCGCAGGTATTTTCCCTCCGCGAAACGGAAGACACTGTTCGCAGGGATGGCCTTTCTTGCCGCCTGCGCGGCTGTCCCGCAATGCCGTGCAGAGGTTGAACTTGCCCGTCTCTTCAGCGACCATATGGTGCTGCAGCGTGACCTTCCGATCCATCTCTGGGGAATGGCGGAGCCGGGGGAGCAGATCCATGCGCAACTGCAGGATGCTTCCGCCGAAGCAGTAGCGGACGATCTGGGGCGATGGAGCGTCTATCTCCCCTCCAGAAAGGCCGGCGGCCCTTTTGAGGTGGTGGTTCGCGGCAGGAATGAGGTCCGACTCCAGGATGTGATGATCGGCGATGTCTGGGTAGCCTCCGGTCAATCGAACATGGAGTTCGGCATGAAGACTGTGGCGAACTCCGAGGCCGAGCTCAGAAAGGCCGGCGAATACGACATCCGCATCGTCAATGTTGGCCATGCCTACTCCGAGTTTCCGCTCGCGGATCTGAAGGCGGGCGTCTCCTGGGCGAAGGCGGATGAGATCAATCTCCTGAACTTCTCGGCGGTGGCGTATCTCTTTGCCCGCAGAATCGAAGACAGCCAGCACGTCCCGGTTGGGATCATCGAATCGTCCTGGGGCGGAACGCCCGCCGAGGCCTGGACGAGTATGCGTGTCCTCGCAGCCTCTCCTGAACTGACGCCGGCCTTTGCCGCCTGGGCGAAGATCCTGGAAGGCCGCACCGAGGAGGAGCTCCGGTTTACGCAATCGCAAAAGAATCCAGTGGCAGGGCAAAAGCCGGCGCCTGCTCCGCGCGATCTCAACGCATGGCATCCTGCCTACCTCTTCAACGCCATGATCGCGCCGCTGACGCCGTTTCCGATCAAGGGCGTGCTCTGGTACCAGGGTGAAACAAATACCTCGGAGTGGAACTACGCCTACTACGCTCCGCTCTTCCGAGCGATGATCGAAGACTGGAGAACGCAGTGGAAGCTCGGAGATCTCCCGTTCCTCTTTGTCCAGATTGCGAACGTGAAGGCATCGTCTCCGGCGAACAAGTGGGCCGAGATCCGCGAGGCGCAGATGCAGACGCTGACGCTGAAGAACACCGGAATGGCGGTGACCGCTGACATCGGTGAAGCTGCTAACGTTCACCCGCGCAACAAGCAGGATGTTGCCGATCGTCTCTCTCGCGCCGCCCGTAGGGTCGCGTATGGAGAAAAGATCGAGTCCTCAGGCCCGATCTATCGCAGCTCCATCGTTGTTGGCGATCAGGTAAGAATCTGGTTCGAGCATGGAGAGGGACTCCTGCTCAAGGACACAAACGCATCTCCCTTTGAGGTCGCCGGCGCAGACAAGGTCTTTCATCAGGCTACGGCATCGATCGAGAACGATGTGCTGATTCTTCGTTCCCCCGATGTGCCACATCCAGTGCAGGCAAGGTATGCATGGCTGGATAATCCCACATGCACTCTCTATAACGCCGCAGGCCTACCTGCATCGCCGTTTCGAACCCACTAGAGCAGTTTCCCTGTCGGTGTGCGGGGCTTGTATATCTATGGGCGTTTTCCTCAATGAAAACGCTGCGGCACACCCTTTTCGGGCTACCCAGCAACAAGGAAATGCTCTAAACGCGGCCTTATCTCGGCTAAGCCTTACGAGAGCGTTACGCTACCCGCTTTTGGGGTGGCGGGGCGGTTTCCAGGCGATTCCTGTGCCAGAACACATACTCCTCAACCGGAACTCTCCGAGGTTCGAACCGACACGAGACTGGCGGCAGTTGGGAAGGTGGTTCTTCGAGGAGAACCGTCGTCTCCGAAGAAACGCGGTTATCGGCAGAAAGCGATGGTTGAATCATGGCTGCACCCGTCTTTCCATAGTGTGGATTACTTGGGTTGAGGACGCAGTGACCGTGGTCACCTGAAAGCTAACAGCTTTTCTTAGACCGAAGATGCTACTCCATTTCGATCAGAAATTCCAATAGCCTTCTTCGCTGTCAAAACGTATTTTCACCGCCGGGAGAGATCACATCTCACGCAAAAAGTTTCAGTTATCGGTTACGTGATCAATGTGGTCCAGCATGATGACCTGAACATCACTTTGTTCGGGCTCAAGCTTTAATCCTTGCCATCTTCCGAGGAGGTGGCTAGAGCTTTTTCTCTGTTGCTGGGTATCCCGAAGGGGCGTGCAGCGGCGTTTTCATTGCGGAAAACGCCCAATACATGCGGAAGCCCTACATCACACCTACAGGGAAATGCTCCTATCCCCAGCGGAAGGTGATCGTGGCGTCGATCTCGGGCTTCAGGATGTTGTGGACCGGGCAGGCATGCGCGGCGCGCTCCAGCCTTCTGGCCTGCTCTTCGCTCAGAGCATAGGGGACATGCACCGTCACCGCGAGCTTCGAGAACCGTCGCGGCGCGTTCGCCATCTCCTTTTCGACCGTTGCTGTCGCGCCAGTGATGTCGATATCCATCGATTGTGCGGCGATCGCCATAATGCTCAGGATGCAGCTTCCCAGGGACACGGCCAGCATCTCGCTGGGAGAGAAGCTCTCACCCTTGCCATGGTTGTCCTTCGGCGCATCGGTGATGACAACGGTGCCGGACTCCGCATGTTCCGCCCGGCAGCGCAGGCCGCCCTGATAGTGAACTAGGGTCTCGCTCATAGGCCATGGTAGCAACGCCGGGGCAGATTTTCCCGATCTCGTTGTYGCTCGTCGTTCCAGTAGGCCAGCTACAGTTCTCTCCTCACTCCTAGAGCTCAGAAAAATCTGCTCCCGGCGTTAACTGGCACAGTTGGATGACATGCCTAACTGTGATACCACCCGCCATTCAGGTTGATGGTCTGGCCGGTCACGTACTCAGTCGTGGCGAGGAAGAGGGCTGCCTGTGCAATCTCATCCGATGTACCGAAGCGGCCCATAGGTATCAGGTCCGGYTGGACGGCAGTCCCTTTGCGGATCATGTCGGTATCGATCAGGGCCGGTGCAATAGCGTTGGAGGTAATGCCCTCCTTCACCAGCAAGCTGGCATAGCTGTGCATCAGGCCGAGCATTCCTGCTTTACTGGCTGCATAGTGCGGTCCGACAACGCCTCCGGTCTGCGCTGCAATGGACGACAGAAAGATCAGGCGTCCCCATTTCCGCCTTCGCATGCCTGGGATCACCGCCTGCGACATCAAGAACGAAGAGGTGAGGTTTACCTGGATGGTGTAATTCCATTCCGCAAGATCCAGCTCCTGGAGCGGTACGCGATGCAGGATGCCTGCGTTGTTGACCAGGATATCGATCGGTCCCAGAGCTTCTTCACTGGCTGAGACCAGGTGCTGCACATCGCCTTCCCGGGAAACGTCGGCCTGCACGGCAACAGCGGTTCCGCCCTGTTCTGTAATCAGGCTTACTGCTTCTTCGGCGTCGTCCTTTGCGTGCAGGTAGTTAATCGCGACAACGCATCCGGCCTCCGCAAATCGCAGGGCGATGGCCCGGCCGATTCCTCGTGATCCTCCAGTGATGAGCGCCGTTCTTCCGTGCAGTGGCTTCCCGGTCAAGCTGTTCTCCATGAGCGTCATTGCCGCTCGATCACTCATGGTGCAATGTCGTTCGGGGCGAAAGCAAGCCGCGACGGCAGATTCTTCCTTGACGATGCTGACGACGCGTTGCTAGTATTCGTCGTCGTAATAAGCAAAATAAATTGCATAATACGCAATATTTCCGGCTCTGTAATCGTCCCGCAAGTGCGGCTGCCGTTTCGGCGGTATCCGCACCTCTCAGGTGCTTGTGGCTGTAACAAAAGGGCAGATCGATGCAATTCCGTTCGAAGGTAAAGTCCGTCGCAGTTCTCGGAGTATTGGCTGCAGGCGTTGGTCTCTTGTACGGGCGCCACTCTACGCCGGTGGTTGAGGCAGCCGCCGCCTCCGGGCCGGCTCAATCCGCGGATCCTCGGCTGATCTCCCATCGCGGCATGGCGTACTGGGAGAGCAAAGATCGCTCAGACCGCCGCCTGATCTTCCACATGAACAACGAGATCCACGAGCTGGATCCGCGTACCGGTAAGGAGATCGCGACCTTCGGGAAGAACGGAGCCGTGGATCTGCGCGAAGGTCTGGGACGCGATCCAAAGTCGATCCGCCAGATCGAGTCCGGAACGCCCGGGCGCGTCTTTGAGAATCTCTACATTACCGGATCGGCGACGGGGGAAGAGTATGAATCGCCGCCGGGCGATCTTCGTGCCTTCGACGTTATCACCGGAAAGCTTGTATGGCAGTTCCATACCGTTCCCCATCCCGGCGAGATGGGCTATGACACCTGGCCGAAGGATGCGTACAAGTACGTTGGCGGCGTGAATAACTGGGGCGAGTTCTCCATCGACGAGAAGCGGGGGATCGCCTACTTTCCGCTGGGATCGCCGACGTATGACTTCTACGGCGCCGACCGCAAGGGAGCAAACCTCTTTTCCGACTGCATCCTGGCGCTCGATGTACGCACCGGTAAATATCTCTGGCACTTTCAGACGACGCATCACGATCTCTGGGACTACGACCTGATGACGGGGCCGAAGCTCTTGACCATCCAACACGGCGGCAAGAATGTGGATGTGGTTGTACAGGCGGGAAAAAACGGCTTCGTCTATGTGCTCGATCGAACCAGCGGTAAACCGATCTGGCCGATCGAAGAGCGTCCGGTGCCTAAGTCTGATGTGCCCGGAGAAGAGTCCTGGCCGACTCAGCCTATTCCCACACATGTTCCACCGTTCGCCCGGCAGGCGTTCACTCCGGAGATGGTGAACCCCTATATTGCCGACCMGAAGGAGCGGGAGGCGATCCGCAAACAGGTCGCAGAGGCGCGCCAGGAGGGAATCTATACTCCACCTACCCTGGGCACCACGATGGAGACGCCGGGAAACAACGGCGGCGCTAACTGGGGATCGGGAGCGGTCGATGCCTCAACCGTAACCTTCTATGTCATGTCGAAGGATGCGCCGTCGCTCCTGCATCTTGAGGCCAAGCCGCCGAAGCGTGTCGTCACCGGTCCGCCGGAAAATGCCGGAATGGTGACCTACCTGCAAAACTGCCGCGCTTGTCATGGCGCCGACCGTAAAGGGCAGCCGCCGGCGATTCCTTCGCTCGATGGCGTGATCCAACGTGCGGGCGCGGATCGCGTGCGTAATGCGGTTAAGACGGGGCTGGCGCCCATGCCTGCTTTCCCCGATCTCGACGACAACGACATCGATCGTCTCATCGCCTATTTGAAGTCGCCGGAAAAGGCGAAGATCGAGCCAGATGTGCTGACCCGGCTCATGGCTCCGCCGCCCGCGACAACAAGCAAGCTTGGCCCCGGGGGAATACGTTACTGGACCGGCTACGGCTATATGAACTCTTCCGATGGTTTGCCGGCGATCAGCCCGCCCTGGTCATCGTTGACGGCCTATGACATGAACAAGGGCCAGATCAAATGGAAGATTCCTATCGGAGACGTCGCTGCGCTGGCCGAGAAAGGCATCACCGGCACCGGCAGCTTCTGGCCTCGCGGAGGCGCTACGGTCACCGCAGGCGGCCTGATCGTTGTGCCGACCAAGTCCGACAGTAAGTTGCACTTCTATGACAAGGACACCGGCAAGCAGGTCGGCGAGCTCTCTGTGCCTGCAGGCCCGGAGGGTATTCCCACGGTCTACGAAGTTGCAGGCAGGGAATACATCGCGATTAGTGCTCGTCCTAACCCGGAGCGTATCCCCGTCGGCGATCAGCAGCCTCCAGAGCCCAACCAGGGATCCGCTGAGCCTGCCGGTGGAAAGACGACGCAGGGCTACTACGTCTTCGGCCAAGCCCTAACCCCAGCAGCGCCGGACGCATGCCATCGCCGAGCATCAATCGCAAAAGTTGATCGCGCTGCGCGCCGAGCGCCATGCGGATGCCCAGTTCCGTGGTCCGTTGCGTAGCCAGGTACGACAGCACTCCATACAGCCCGACTGCGGCCAACAGCAGCGAGAGAATGGCGAAGACAAGCACCAGCCTTGCGCTAAGGCTTGCGTTCACCAGCGACGCGCCGATGACCTCGTCCATGGTGCGCACATCTGAAACAGGAAGTTCCGGGTCGAGAGCTGCAATCTGCCGCTGCACCGGAATCGAGAACTGTAGCGGCGCCGATGTTGTGTGCACTGCGAGCATCTGGGAGCCAGTGCCTTCGAGCATCGGGAAGTACATGGCCGCCTTCGGCTCTTTTCCAACCTGATACAAGGTATCGCCGACAACGCCTACGATCTCGTAGTCGACGATGCCAGGTGCTCCGTCATGAGGATGTGCGGGAACGTGCAGGTGTCTCCCGATAGGATCCTCTCCGGGGAAGTATTTCCGTACAAGTTGATTGTTCACGATTACTTTGTACGACCGAGCACCGCGTTCATCATCCGTAAAGAACCGGCCACTCAGGAGCGGAATTCCGAGCGCGCTGAAATAGCCAGGATCGGCCCAGCGTGACAGTGCTTCCGGCAGGTTTTCGCTGGCGTTGACTGGAGGGTGCTCTTTCACGGTAAAAATGAAGTCGCCCCAATAGCCCGCACCCGGAAGCGTATTGCCCAATCCAGCGGCCCGTATTCCGGGAATGTTTCTGACGCGCTCGAGCAGCGCCTCATTGAATGCGTTTCGCTTCTCCGGCGTATCGTATTTCTTCTCCGGAAGGCTGTAGTTCAGCGTGAGCATGTTCTGGGTGATACTGCCCACATCGGCTGCACGCAGCCGCAGAAAGCTCTTGAGAAGCAGACCTGCGGAGACCAGCAGGACCACCGTGATTCCGATCTCGGCCGTGAGCAGCGTTTTGCGTAGTACTGTGCGGGAAACGCTACTGGCGCCGGTCCGCGCGGAGGCCTGCAGTGCGTTCATCATCGCCTTGCCCGTTGTTGAGAGCGCAGGCAGCAGCCCGGCGATCAACGTCGCTGTGATCATGAGGACGCTTGCAAATGCGATCACGGTTCCGTCGATATAGATACCTTGCGCGGTGGGCAGATCWTTCCATGCGTGCGCGAGCGACCGTGTGGCAACTACCGACAGGGCAACGCCGCCCACGCACCCGGCGGCGCAGATCAGCACACTCTCAGCCAGYTGTTCGCGAATCAAGGTGGCTCGCCGCGCTCCAAGTGCGCTGCGAATGGCTACTTCTTTCTGCCGTGCCGCACCTCGGGCTACCAGAAGATTTGAGACGTTGAGGCAGCCGATCAGCAGCATGCAGCCGACGGCGCTCATCATCAGATTCAGAGGCTTCTTCACGTTTCCGGCGAGGTCTTCGTTGAGCGAACGTGGAGTGACATCTTCCGCCACGGGATCATGAGGATACTGCAGATGGAGCTGGTACTGAACCGCGGTCAGGTTGTACCCGGCATAACGGATGATGGCCATATCTTCAAAGCCGTGGGTTTTGGAGCGCCAATCGTAGAAGTCTGCAGGGGCGACCTGAGTGCGGCTATCAGCCGCCGCCCCGTTTGCTCGGCGGTGTTCATAGACAACCACCAACCGGGCCGGATCCCGGAAGGGAAGTGGCCTCAGCAGCACCGAGCGGACAATCGTGAAAAGGGATATGGCGGCTCCCATGCAAAGAGCCATGACCACAACCGCGATGACCGAGAATCCGGGCGTGCGGCGTAGCGTGCGAAAAGCGTACTTCAGGTCGCGGAAGAGATGAGTCAATGGCATGGGAGAGTTCTGCACCCATAGCGACTCGCGCACCTGCTGCGAGTTACCGAGCTTCACCCGCGCTCGCCGGCGTGCCTCTTCCGGCGACATACCGCGCGCGACGTTGTCAGCGATCTCTTCCGATAGAAAGGCATCGAGCTCAGCTTGCAACTCGGCATCCTTGCGTTTGCGGCGAAAGAATCTCAGCCAGCTCATTGCGCGCCTCCTTCTTCGCCCATTACAAGGCCGATGGCCCGTGTCATCTGGCGCCAGCGGGTGGTCTCGCGAGCCAGTTGCTTACGGCCTTCCGCTGTCAGCCGGTAGAACTTTGCCTTGCGATTGTTCTCGCTCGCGCCCCAGTAGGAGGAGACCCATTTCCGGTCTTCGAGGCGGTGCAGCGCCGGATACAGGGAGCCCTGCTCCACTTCCAGAAGATTCTCCGAGGTGTGCTCAATGACCTTCGCGATGGTGTGCCCGTGCGCGTCACCGCTGACAAGTGTCCGCAGAACCATCATGTCCAGCGTGCCCTTCAGCATTTCAGCCTGTGGTTGGCTCTTTCCCGGCATACCTTCTTCTCCGCTCTATAGTTCTTCAGCAAAAGGCGAACTTGTCGATGTGGTGAGTCTAAAGTTCACGACATAAATCATGAAGAGCTTTGCCCTCCGAAGCGTTGAAAAGCAGGTCCTTCACGAAATCACCCAGCGAACAAGTTCGCTGGGGACTCCGAGACAGCACACTGGATATTTACTGCAGCTTTACTTGCCTACCCAGCCGCCGTCGACATACAGTGACTGACCGGTGACATAAGCTGCTTCATCCGAGGCGAGAAATGCAGCGACGGAGCCGATCTCGCACGGTTTGCCCGGACGTCCGAGAGAGATCTGCGCGACCACGTGCGGCAGAATATCCGGACTTTCCAGTACCCAGCGAATCATCGGTGTATCGATTAATCCCGGATGGATACAGTTCACCCGAATGCCGTAAACACCCATCTCCGCGGAGATGTTGCGAGTCAGCGCCTCCACTGCCAGTTTGCTGGGAGCGTAGTGCGTGCGTCCAGGCAGCACGCGCGCGGCCTGGATGGAACCGATATTGATGATGGCGCCCTGGCGGCCTTCGGCGATCAGGCGTTTGCAGAAGGTCTGGGCGCACATCCACTCGCTCTTCAAGTTGGTCTGCGTCACCGCATCCCATTGTTCGTCGGTCAGTTCCGTGAAGGGGACGATAGTCTCAATGCCTGCATTGTTCACCAGGATGTCCGCGGGGCCGAGCTGTGCCCAGGTCTCGTCGAAGAGACGCTCCACATGGCAACGCTGCGAGACATCGCCTGCAACCGCGAGGCATCGGCCGCCCTGGGACTCGACATATTGCTTCACCTCTTCGGTCCGCGAATCAATGTGCAGATCAATCCGCCATCGACCATCAAGGTGTGACCTACGATCATGTCGGCAAAAGGGCTGGAAAGGAAGAGTACGGCACCGACGAGGTCGTCCGGCTGATTCCAGCGCCCGCGAGGAATCATCTCCTGCGTCGCCCACTCCCTATATCCAGGGCGTTCGAGGATGTTCTTCCGTGACTCCGTCTCCGTAATACAGGGAGCGACGGTGTTCACCAGAACTCCTTTGCCGGCCCACTCCAGAGAGAGAGCCTTGGCCATGTGATGCACTGCCGCCTTCGCCGCGGCGTAGATCGCGCGTTTCTTGAAAGCAATTTCACCGAAGTTGGAACCGATATGGATGATGCGGCCGCCCTCCGGCTGCTGCAGCATAATCTTTCCTGCGGCCTGCGAGGCAAAAAAGACACTCTTGACCGTGGCGTCGAAGGTCTTGTCATACTCTTCTTCGGTGACATCGACGGCGTCGCCCGTTCCGGTCCAACTGGCATTGTTCACCAGGATGTCGACACGTCCAAAGTGGTCCACCGTTTTTTGAATGAGTGCCCGGCAGTCCGCGACCTTGTTGACGTCGGTGATGACGATCTCCGCCCTTCGCCCCAGGCCTTCGATCTCACGCTTCACCGCCTCGATCTCTTCCATGCGGGGGCCTGGATACTTCGCCAGCACCAGGTGTGCGCCGGCCTGGGCCAGGCCGACAGCGATCGCACGGCCGATTCCCTGAGAGGCGCCAGTGACAATGGCGATTTTGTCCGTCAGTTGAAAGCTTGAATAATCTGGCAAGGCGGCTCCTTCCGCGGAGTTACAGCACTTCATCCCTTAAAACTGTCTTCGATCAGGGAGGATTGATTGCGTAACGAGAGAAGTATATTGCGTATAGTGCAATATCGCAAAGCCTAAATTTTGCACCGATTTTCTTCTCAGGGAGCCCCTGTGGCGTGTCCTCGCCGGTCAGGGAATCCTTGACAGGCATATCTCCGGCAGGGCAGAGTAGTTGCGTTTGACGCAAATAAAATTGCGTGATGTGCAATCGAAAGATTTGCCAGGGAGGCCTGCATGACTCGCCCTTTTACGCGCCGTGAGCTGTTGTTTGGAGCAGCCGGCATGACGGCTGCCGCCGTGTGTCCACCCCTCTTTGCCGCTCCAGCCAGAAAGCTGCAGATCCATATCGGGTACACGGGCATCACCTGGATGAACGACCAGATCGAGCAAGCTGTTGATTCCGTCTCCTCGCTAGGATTCTACGGCTTTGAGACCTTCGGTGACGTGCTGTCGAAGTGGAAGGCCCAGATCCATATCGGGTACACGGGCATCACCTGGATGAACGACCAGATCGAGCAAGCTGTTGATTCCGTCTCCTCGCTAGGATTCTACGGCTTTGAGACCTTCGGTGACGTGCTGTCGAAGTGGAAGGCC
>NZ_JBFRCY010000218.1:0-6253 GCF_052113305.1 Terriglobus sp. YAF25 | reverse complement strand
GTGGAAGAGTGGAAGTTCATCAACAACAATAACGACGAGCATCCCATTCACATCCACGTCAACGACTTCCAGGTGATGGAGTACTACGACCCGACAACCGGCCTGCACACCGGCCCACAGCCCTGGGGGCTGGATAACGTCAACGTCCCAGCACCGACCATGCAGGTTGACGAGACCGTCATTCAACCCGGCATTCTCTCTTTCCGCACGCGCTTTGACGACTACGCCGGCCTCTTTGTCATGCACTGTCACCGCCTCAATCACGAAGACAACGGCCTGATGGCCCTCGTGAATGTCATTCCCGCGGTCTCCACCTACGCCGTCGCCATTCCCGGGACAGGAGGTGCACCGTCCGAGGTACGCATCTTCGATGCCAAAGACGACAAGCAGATCTCCACCGTCATCCCTTTCCCCGGCTACCAGGAGAGCGTCAGTGTGGCAATGGGTGACGTCGATGGAGACGGTGTTCTCGACCTGATCGTAGGCTCCGGCAGAAACCACGTACCCGAAGTCGTCGCCTACGCGGGCGGCAACCTGGCCAGGGGACCGTTCGGTACAGAGCTGGCACGTTTTCAGCCCTTCGCCTCCAATGCAAGCAATGGTGTAACCGTCACTGCGGCGCAGATCGACGGAACCACCTCCGACAACATCATCGTCGGCTCCGGCCCCGGCATGCCGAGCGAGGTCAAAGTCTTCAGCACCAGGCTTCCCTCCTCACACGGTACGGCCCCCGCACTCTTCTCCAGCTTCAAGCCCTACGGAGACGACACCTCCGGCGTCACGCTCGCAGCGGGCATCGTCGACTTCACGACCGGACGCAACAGCATCGTCACCGCTCCCGGAGCGGGCAAGGCAGCCGAGGTCAAGGTCTTCGTCTTCTCGCTGCTCTCACCGATCGCCGGCGGAAGCCACGCGGGGATGAAGATGCCTGCCACCGATCAGCCCTCGCAGACCGCAGCCTTTTTCCCCTTCGGCAAGGACTACAAGGGAGGCGTTTCCCTTGGCGCCGGATGGCTCGCCGGTTCACTCGGCGGAGCACAGCGCATCATCGCCAGTCAGCTTACAGACAAGGGCGCCGTCAAAGTCTTCTCCAATGGATCGGCGCTGGACGGCGGTCCAGAGATGTATCTCCACAACCCGGAAGAGCATATTCACGGCGCAACCTTCCGTGAGATTGCGAGCTTCAATCCATTTCCCGGTTCCGGAGCTCAGGTAGCAACCACCAGCACCACCACAGGCGCTAACCTTCTGGTGAGCGGCGCCACGCCACAGGGAGCACGCGTTCTGAAGTTTGACTTCGAACGAGCGGACGCGAAAGCAAATATGCTGAAGCCGCTTCCGCTTGGCGAAGTTGCTCCCACAGCCGGAACACGACCGATTGTTCTGGCCGGCGACTGACGCGCACTAAGCGACACATCAAGAACAGAGACCTCAGTTCGACCAACACACTGAGAAGGACGAAATGAATGAAGGCAACTCGACGGGAATTCGTGCAGTGGGCCGTGGCAAGCGGCATCACGCTCGGCGTTTCGCGCATCGGAGCAGGCCAGACAGCGGCAACTCCGCCCGGCTTCACGGCGCACGAGACCCTGCCAGGACGCGGCAAGTGGACGCCGGAGTTCGGGCGCATCGACGGCGTCGCCAAAGCCACCGGAGCAAAGCTCTACGCCTCAGACTTTCGCGCAGCCGACCTTCCCGGCTGGCCCTCTGAGACATCGCATGCGCTGCTGGTCCGTTGTGCCGATGCAACCCATATCTATGAAGGTTTCGATCTCGCCCGTCTAAGCAAGATCGCCAGGCCGGCCGTCGTGGTTACCGCTGACGACGTGAAACACGCCAAAGTCCGCGTGCCTGCCTTCTACGAAGGCGATCTCTTCTGCCCTGCCGGCAAGACACCCACCTATCTGGGCCAGCCGGTCGCGCTGCTCATCTTCGAGAAGTTCGACGCCTTCGATCAGGCGCGCCTCGCCCTGCGCGACGGTCAATTCCTCAGATTCGGTAAAGAGACCGGCCCTGTCGAGGGTTCCAACTATGGAGCCTTCCGCTTTACCCGGGTCGCCGGCCCCACACCCGATGATCCGGACGTCTACTCCCCCATGCAGGCAGGCTGGATCAGTCCCGGCTTCCTTGAAAGCTCCGGCCGTCCCATCTGGAAACCTCTGCCCGTCGCCAAAGGCGGCGAGTACGTCAAAGGCGCGACCTTCGGTGACGAGATCCGCAAAGGGCTCGCGAACAAAGACGCCGGCCTGCTCGTGCTCGACCGCGAATTCGAAACCCAGTCCGTCGATCCCGTGTTCCTTGAGCCGGAGTGCGGCCTTGCCTGGTATGACACCTCCGCCCAAAAGCTGGAAACAGTGCTTGGCGTGCAGTCTCCCTTTGAGACCACCGAATCGCTCGCCTTTCTTCTCGGCGAAGCGAGCTCCGGGTTCAAGCCCAAGGTCATCGATGCCCAGTTTGCCTACGTGGGCGGAGGCTTCGGCGGCCGCGATCACACGCCGTTCCCACTCTACGTCACACTCGCCGGCATGTTCTATCCCGGCCACGCCGTACGTCTTGCCCATGACCGCTTCCAGCAGTTTCAGGGAGGCACCAAACGCCACGCCTTCAAGATGCGCTCGCAGATCGGCATCGATCGCGCTTCCGGAAAGATTACGGCCTTCGCCGCCGATCATGTCCTCGATGGCGGCGGCATGATGAACTACTCCCCCAGCGTCGCCACCGTCGGCGCGACTGGAGCCCTGGGCATCTACGACGTGCCGAAGGTCGACGTCACCACCGTTGCGATGCACACTCGCGGCGTTACTGCCGGCTCCATGCGCGGCTATGGAACGCTGCAGACGATGACGGCGCTCGAAACTCTGATCGATGAGGTTGCCTGCGCGCTTCCGATGGATCCCATCGAGTTCCGCCGCCGCAATGCTCTTGCGCCAGGCGGACGCATCATGACCGGTCATGCCTACTCTGTTTCCACACGCACCAGAGAGATCCTCAGCAAGCTGGAAAAGCACCCCGTCTGGATCAAGCGTGCCGAGAAGAAGACACAGGCGAAGCCCGGCTTCCTGGTCGGTACAGGAGTTGCCATTGCCACCAAAGACTACGGATCAGGTGCGGACTGTTCTCTTGGACGCGTCGAGATTAGCCCCGAGGGCCGCATCTCCATCCACTGCGATGCCGTCGAGATGGGCAACGGCATCGGAACAGCGCTGGCGAATCGCGTCGCCCTGCATCTCGGCGGACGCGCCGACGAGGTCACGGTCGCACAGGTCGATGCCTTTGACGCTCTGGAACTGGTGAAGACCGGCGATCCCTTCACGATGACCCAGGCCGCACAGGACGAAGGAGAGAAGAACCCACGATGGGTACCGGAGATCAGCTCTCCGACCAGCGCCTCCATCGGAGCACACGTGGGCACACAGGCCGCCGCTGAAGCCGCACGCATCCTCTACCGCTTCGGCCTGTGGCCCGCGGCCATCGCGCTGTGGGGTATCGCTCCCAACGATCCGCGGGCAAAGCAGTCGGATGAGGCCTACTGGCAAGACGACATTCTCATCATGACCGGCCTCGATCCTCTGCCTCTCAAGAAGATCGCCGCCAAAGCCCACGCGATGAAGCTCGTTACCGGCGTTATGGCGCATGCCTTCTCTCGCTGGGCATGGGCTCAGGCCACCTTTGCAATCAATGGTGAAAGCTGGACAGCCGATATCGACGCCCTCGCCGTTCGTTACGCCGGTGACAGCTTCACCTGTCTCAACCGCAGCTCCGTTGCCTTTCCGCCCACGGACTACAACCGCATTGGCGTTGCATTCTCGTCAAGCTGCGGAACGCTGGTTCGCGTCGAGATCGAACGCACTACGGGCAAGCTGCGCATCGCCAAAGCTTATAGCGCTCTTGAATGCGGTCAGGCACTGGTCCCCGAGGTCGTGGTCGGACAATCACAGGGAGGTTTCGCCATGGGCGTCGGATACGCCCTTATGGAGACGCTGCCTCCGTTTGAAGATGGACCAGGCAACGGACAGTGGAACCTTGGTCAATACCGCATCGCTCGCGGATCCGATCTTCCCTTGCACGATCTCGAAATCGAGATCCTTCCGCCACTTCCCAAAGAGCCGCCCAAGGGCATGGCCGAGGTCGTCATGATCCCGGTCGTTCCCGCGCTCCTGAACGCAATCTTCGACGCGACCGGCCATCGCTTCCGCTCGCTGCCGGTCACCCAAACCATGATCAAGGATGCCCTCGCATGACAACTCTCGCCCTTACGATCAATGGCCGCGCTTATGGCCCCATCGAGGTACGCGACGACCTGACCATGAACGACTTCCTGCGCGAATACCTTGGCATGACCGGCACGAAGTATGGCTGCGGCGCTGCTCAGTGCCTGAGCTGCGCCGTCATCGTCGATCGGCCCGACGGCACCAGCCACACCAATCCCACCTGCATCGTTCCCGCCTCCAGCTTCAACGGCAAAACGATACGCACGATCGAAGGGCACGCGAAGAACGGCGAGCTCACCATCCTGCAGAAGACCTTCATTGAGCACTTCGCCTTTCAGTGCGGCTACTGCACGCCAGGATTTCTCAACGAGGGCCAGGTGCTTCTCGAACGGCTCGAAAAGACTCCCGTAGCCCACGCAGATCTCGATTCCACCATCGGCGAAGCCCTCGACGGGCATCTTTGCCGGTGTACCGGCTATGTGAAGTATCACGAAGCCGTCCGCGCCGCCGTTCTAACAGAACCCGCCCGCTTCCTGAAAGACGGTGCTCAATGAAGATCGACTGGCGTCTTCTTGCAATTGCCATTACGTTGACGCTTATCGGCATCGTCAGATCCGCAGCCGCGGCAGCCGACAAACCTGCGGCTGCAGGCGATGCCAATACACTTGCCTCTCCGAAGAGCTTCGCCTCCATTGCCGATCCGCAGAAGCGTTCAGCCGCATACTTCACCGAACTGAGCAAGGTGCTCACCCACCAGCGCTGCGTCAACTGCCATCCCTCGGGCGAGAGCCCACGCCAGGGAGATAGCCGCCGCCTGCATCAACCTGTGGTCGTTCGCGGCGTTGACGGCTACGGCCGCGAGAATATGCGGTGCGGCACCTGCCACACCAACGCCAACTTCGAACAGGGCCGCATCCCTGGCAATGCCCACTGGCATCTTGCGCCGGCCGAGATGGCCTGGGAGGGCAAAACGCCCGCAGAGATATGCCTGCAGATCAAAGACCCGAAGCGCAACGGCAACCGTTCACTGAACGACCTGATCGATCACATCGGCAAAGACTCCCTCGTCGGATGGGCATGGAACCCCGGCTATGGCCGGAAACCCGCCCCAGGAACGCAACAGCAGGCCGGCGAGCTGGTGGAGGCCTGGGCAAAATCCGGCGCCGCCTGCCCGCAATAGCGAGACCGTCGGTTTAAAGCGCTGAAGGCGCGTTCTATACCAGCCTGGGGCAACGCCCCAGGTACGGGGACAGGAAAGCGGTATGAGGGCTGAAGGCCCGATCTATAATCCCCAATCRTCACAAACGAAATGGTTCTTGAAATTGTTGGTGTGCCTATCGAAACGATACGGTCGGATTGACGACCTTTATATAGGGCGGGCCTTCAGCCCTTTAACATCTTGTGGGCACGGAAACCTGGGGCGTTGCCCCAGGCTGGTATAGGGCGCGCCTTCAGCGCTTGAATCACCGGCTCGAGACACCGCCGTGAAACACCAAACTAAAACGGCCTTCGACTCGACCTGAGTTAGTTCGCTAAACCGATTCTCTGGTCCTCTGCCTCGCGAAGCTTCTCTGCTGAGGCTTCCCGAAGCTCCGCTGCTTTCGCTTTCGCGGTGCGTGCCTGGTCGATCTGTCCAATCGAATAGTAGAACTCAGACAACGCATTATAGGGAGCGTCCGATTCGGGGTACTTCGCGATGGCGCTCTTGATCAGCTCCTCGCCTCTCTGAGGCGCGCCGCAGGAGAACTCCCATCTTGCTTCCAGCTCCGTCACGCCGTCGGCCGATCGCCCAGACGCACGCTGCGGATGACCTGCAATCTGCTTCCAGCGGCCTTTCCAGCGGTCGCACAGAACCTTAGCTTCAGCCGGACGGGCGAGATGTGTCAGCGATCGCGCAAGCCCAAGATCGATCAGATACGCGGAGAATTCGGAAGCAGCCTGATTCTGCCTGACGATCGACGTGGCCAATTGGTACGTCACCGCTGCATTCTGAAACTTCCCGGCTGCCTCTTCCAGCAGGGCGTGATCGATCGCCTCGGTAT
>NZ_JBFRCY010000217.1:0-6257 GCF_052113305.1 Terriglobus sp. YAF25 | reverse complement strand
CCTGTGGGTACAGCAGGGAATCGTGCATCTTGATGCCGCAGGAAAGGCTGAGGAGGGCGGAATCCGGGTGGTTATGGACCGCTGCATCATGGTAGAGCACCGGCGGCGCGCTACGTAACCCTTCTCGTTTCGGGAGAGTCCTACAATAGATGAATATGAAATGGCTCGGCCGGTTGCTCGCCTTATGGGCGGTGGTGTGCGCGTCTGGATACGCGCAGATTGAGCCCGTGGGCGATGGTAAGACCCCTGGGCCGTTGAAAGCACAGCATCTTACGGTGGAGCTGGTCACCCAGCACCCCTATGTCTATGCGGGCGGCGAGTTCAACGCCGGTCTGATTTTCACGCTTGAGGAGGGCTGGCATGTCTACTGGCTTAATGCCGGAGATTCCGGCGAGCCTCCGCATGCGAAGTGGACCATGCCGGCCGGCATCGCCGCCACCGATCTGAAGTTCCCCGTTCCGCAGCGGCTGCCCCTGGGACCGCTGATGGACTTCGGCTACGAGGAGGGCGTGACCTTTCCCTTCACGCTGAAGGCGACGGAGAAAGCGAAGCCGGGAAAGGCTCACATCGAAGCAAAGGTGGACTGGTTGGTCTGCGCACAGGTCTGCCTTCCGGGGAAGGCCGTTCTCGGCATGGATCTGGACGTTCTGCCGGCTAAGCCCGCCGAGGAGAAGAGCGATGAGGCGCCGGTAGGAGCGATCGGTTCGGCGCTGAAGAGCCTGCCGACGCCATTGCCGGATGGCGCGAAGGTCGCCGTGAATGCGACACCAACGGAGTTGCTGGTCACGTTGCGTTCGCCCGACAAAGGCGAGGTTTGGGAGTTTTATCCCTTCGACCAGGAGCAGATCAAAAACGCCGCAACCCAGCGGTTGGAGAGTTTCCCCGGCGGCGTGCGCATTCATCTGGCAAAGGCCGAGGAGCTCACGAAGAATCCGGCGGAGCTGCATGGCCTCATCAAGCTCGATGACGGTTGGGGCTACGAGTTCCGCGCACCGGTAAGCACGGCGGCAGCGGCGGCGGTTCCAGCTGGTTCCACAGCGAATGGCGGAGCTGGTGCGGAGATCTGGGGCTTTCTCGGGCTGGCATTTCTGGGCGGCATCGTCCTGAATCTGATGCCGTGCGTCTTCCCGGTACTGTTCCTGAAGGCTCTGGCCCTGGTGCAGAGCGCAGGCGAGGAACGGAAGCGGCAGCGCTCGCACGGTGTGGCGTATACCGCCGGTATCGTCGTTTCGTTCTGGGCGATCGTGGCGCTCCTGCTATTGCTGCGCGCGGGTGGAAGTCAGCTCGGCTGGGGCTTCCAGTTGCAGTCGCCAGGGTTCGTCGCGCTACTTGCGGCCTTCCTCTTCCTCTTTGGCCTGTCTCTGGCTGGGATGTTCGATATCGGCCTGTCGCTGACGAGTGTCGGCGGAGGTCTGGCAGCAAAGCAGGGATATACGGGAAGCTTCTTCACCGGCGTTCTGGCAACGATCGTAGCTACGCCGTGCACCGCTCCGTTGATGGGCGCGGCCATCGGATTTGCTCTGGCGCAGCCTGCCTGGGTCACCTTCGCAATCTTTACCGCGGTAGCGCTGGGACTGGCTCTGCCGTACATGCTGCTGAGCCTGCAGCCTGCCTGGACGCGGATTCTGCCGCGGCCAGGAGCCTGGATGGAGACGCTGAAGGAGTTCACGTCGCTCTTCCTCTTTGGCACCGTGGTCTGGCTGGTCTGGGTCTTCGGCCGTCTGTTTGGTGAGGACGGTGTGGATCGCGCCGTGCGTCTGCTCGCCGGCCTGTTGTTGATTGCCGTTGCCGGCTGGGCCATGCGCCGCTGGCAGGGCAAGTGGCTTGGCGTCGCCATTGCCGTGCTGCTGATTATTGGCGGTGTAGCGATTCCTCTTACTGGCCAGAAGGCTGCGGAAGAGGAGAAGGCTCGCTGGGCTCCCTGGAGCGATGCCGCCGTACAGCAGGCTCATACTGAGGGCAAGGCGGTCTTTGTGGACTACACTGCGGCCTGGTGCCTTAGCTGCCAGGTGAATGAGCGCGTTGCATTGAACTCTGACGAAGTGCAGGCTCGCTTCAAGAAGGGCAATGTGGTCCTGATGAAGGCGGACTGGACCAAGTACGATCCCGCCATTACGGAAGCATTGCATGCAGTGGGACGCAGCGGTGTTCCAACGTATGTGATCTATCCTGCGGGCGGCGCAGCAAAGCCCGATGTTTTGCCGGAACTGTTGAGCAAGAGCATTGTGATCGACGCCCTGGATAAGGACCTGAAATGAGCCCAAACAAGAGCGCAGATGAGCTGGCGATACGGCAGGTGGTCGCCGACTGGATCCAATTCACAGTGGAAGAGCGGGTCGAGGAACTGATGGACCTGATGACTGATGACATGCTCTTTCTGACAACGATGTTTCCGCCGATGACCAAAGCCGAGTTCGAGAAGGGAACCCGCGAGATGGTCGGTAAGGCGCGGATTGTTCCCCGGGCCGAGATCAAAGAGGTTCAGGTTGAAGGAAATTTCGGCTGGCTATGGCAGGAATTGACCGTGAACGTCGTCGTGGAAGGCAAAGAGCCGATGGTTATGAAGGGCAGGACCATGGGCATCTATCGCAGATGCGAGGACGGCAAGTGGCGTCTGATGCGTGATGCGAACATGATGCCGTAGTCACAGGCCTCAGGGCCAACTTTTTGTCTGCCATTTCGCAGTAACCGTCCCCGAGGGGAAACATCCCAACGAACAAGTTCGTCGGGGGTTCCGTGCAGGGGGCACCCGGTGTCTTCACTCCTCATGTCCTACTGCTCGTGATAGTCCACCATCAGGCCGCCGTCGACCACATACGTGCTGCCGGTGATATAGCCTGCTTCGTCTGAAGCGAGAAACGCAGCCAGAGCTGCGACATCGTCGGTCGTCCCCAGGCGGTTGAGGGGGATGTTCCGCAACAGCGCTTCCAGCTTGGGTTTGTCTGCGAGCAGGGAGTGATTGATCGGTGTGACGATCGCTCCAGGCGCAATGTTGTTGATCGTGATATTGAGCGGGCCAAGCTCTACCGCAAGATTACGGGTGAGCATGCGCAGGCCGCCTTTACTGGCGCAGTATGTCGAGAAATGAGGAAAGGCCATGTCTTCGTGGACGGAGGAGATGTTAATGATCCGTCCGGGCCTTTTTGCGTCTCGCAGGCGGCGGACTAAGGCCTGTGTCGTAAAGAAGACGCCCTTGAGATTAACGTCGAGCACCTTGTCGTAGTCTTCCTCGGTGACATCCCAGAAGTCGGCGCCCTTTTCGACGCCGGCGTTATTCACCAGAATGTCGCATCCGCCGAAATGCGCCCAGGTCTCCTCGATCAGATTTCGGGTATCGGAGACCGTTGCCATGTCGGCGTGGACGACGAATGCGCGGCCACCGGCCTGCTCGATCTGCGACTGCGTCGCCTCGGCGCCTTCGGCATTTCCGCTGTAGTTGATAACGACTGCCGCTCCTTCCGCAGCCAGGCGGATGGCAATATCCTGCCCGATACCCGAGGAAGAACCGGTGACGATGGCGACTTTGTTCTGAAGACGCATGTACCTGCCTTGGATGCTATCTTCGCGTTTTAAAGAAGCTGCGCAAAATTTCGCCACACTCCTCTGCCAATAGGCCCGATATCACATCGACACGATGATTGAGTTGAGGGTGGTTCATGACAGAGA
Source organism: Terriglobus sp. YAF25 (assembly GCF_052113305.1). Taxonomy (NCBI): domain Bacteria; kingdom Pseudomonadati; phylum Acidobacteriota; class Terriglobia; order Terriglobales; family Acidobacteriaceae; genus Terriglobus; species Terriglobus sp. YAF25. The sequence goes on along the minus strand of NZ_JBFRCY010000217.1, from coordinate 2,591 downwards.
GAACGGAACCGCATGCTCCTGCCTTGGGATCGGGTGCAGCATAGACCAGCCGGGCGATGCGTGCATGCAGAATGGCGCCGGCGCACATGGCGCAGGGTTCCAGGGTGACGTAGAGCGTGCATCCGCTCAGGCGATAGTTGGAGAGCGCTCTGCCCGCTTCGCGCAGGGCAACGATCTCAGCATGAGCAGTCGGGTCCTGGTCGCGCAGAACGCGGTTCTGTCCGCGTCCGACGATCTCTCCCGCTGGGGAAACGACAACGCAGCCGATGGGGACTTCGCCGCCCAGCTCCGCAGCACGGGCCTCTTCGATGGCTGCATTCAGATAGTCGAGATCCTCTGGCACAGCTTATGTTGTACTACTTCGTCGGCTCCGGAGCGGGAGTCTCGCTTAGATACTCCTTGCTCAGAGTCTTCTTCTCGGTGGCGAGGGGCAGAAGTGTGGGGTAGAACTGCACGAAGGTAGTGTCTACGGCTCCGTGGGCTTGGTGGCAGGTATAGCAGCTTGCTGTTTGCGGAACGCGCGATGCCGGCGCTCCTCCGGGCTTACCGCCGACGTAGAAAGCCCACTCGTTCTTGTCCTTCAGGTGGACCTCGATGTTCCGTACGCTGGTGCTTTGGGTATGTCCGCTCTTGTTGATGGAGACCGGGTTCTCTGCCGTGCGGACCTCGAGGACAAGCATCGTCTTGTCGGGCCACGTGCCGGTCTGCAGAAAACTGCGATAGGCACTTGGATTGACGAAGACGTTATCGAAGATGGAGTGAGCCGCGGGCGCCGCGGTAGCACTGGTGGGCTGCGTATAGGTCATGTCAATGCCGGAGGTCAGATAGATCCATTCACGGTAGTTGACCGGCATCACCAGCTTGCCCTCCGCGGTATAGGCGGGTACGTCTGTGGGAGCAATGGTCTGGGCGCCTGCGGTGAGCAGAAGACTGGAAGCAAGAACAGCACGGCGGAGCATGGCACGGTCTCCAGAACAAAGATTTCGATTGCGGTATGCCCGGATGATACGGGACATACCGCAGATTTGTTCCAGATTTTCGTTGGTTAAGGTTGTGCCGGAAGGGATTCGTTGTCAGGCCGTGACCACAACGTATTGAAGTTGGCCTGGAAGTGCTGGATGCTGGCGCCGTCGCGAAGGATGATGAGGTCGTTATCCTGGCGCTTTTCCCCTGTAGGCGAGAAGTTGGCTGAACCGGTACGAACAAACCGTCCATCGACACAGTAGGCCTTCAGGTGCATGAGCGTGCGAGAGTGCTTCACCAGCACCTGCACATTCGCCGTATGCGCCAACCGCAGCAGAGCAGAGTTGGCATCGCCGGTGTCGTCACTGTCCTCATCGCTGTCGGATTTCCGGGCTCGGGAATTTTTGACCTTGTTCGCGCGGGCTAGCTCTCCGTCGGTCTGCGTGTTATCGCGATAGATGCGAATCCGCACGCCACGGTTCGCGGCAGCCACCAGGGCATCCGCAATTGCGAGATCGGTGAGGGCATAGGCATTCATGTCGATGCTTCTGCGCGCCTGTCCAATCAGATCGACGTCCAGGTGTTCGAGATTCTCGGCGGGGGAGTAGTGAATCTCAGCGGGGATGTTCGTCGGAGTAGGCGTGACTCCGGAGAGTTGTGCGCAGCCTGTGAGAAGAACGAGAGGGAGAAATAGCGTGCAACGGGCATTCATGCTTCGACGAGTGTATTGCTTTGTGAGGGTATCGGCTGAGGAAAAGCGGAACTGGGTCCGAGCGTTTTGCCTCATTCCCTCAGCGACTGAAGCCGCTTTCTTTGAGCCGTCCCCTTAACCACCCCAGCCAGCTGAGCCGGCTGGGGACCCCGGAGCAATACATTCGCGCTACGCGCGAACAGGATACAAGTCGGATGCAACGAAGTTGATGGCTACTCTTTTAGAGTAGTCACGTGAGTTGGAATATCGAGCTCCGCTCGATCCGTTTTGCTTAAGGGCATGGCTTCAGCCATGCCATACCGGAGGCGAAGAAAATGCGGCTTCAGCCGCTGAGGTAAGGTCTCTCTCGCTGATTCTTCCCGATGACGGCCTCTTAAAAAAGGTTCTCGCCGGCCTCTTCGTTCAGATGCATCAGGAACTTCGTGAGTGTGCGGATGCGGGGCTCTGCAAGTTCCTTCGCGCGTGGAAGGCGCAGCTTTCCGGGAAGCGTCTCGAGCGTTTTCTGCAGCGAATCGCGAGTGTTGGTGAAGGTGATGAAGCGTGTATCCGATCCCAGCTTGGCGAGCGTGCGGGTAATGCCGATGGCGCCGAGTTGCTCCAGGATGTCGGCATCGCGCGCGATCGTCGCCTCCAATGTCCGTGGCTCATCATGCGGTTGATGAGTGCGGATCACCTCGAGAACGGCCGCAATCTTCTCTTCAGGAAAACCTGCTTCACGCAGGATCGCGGGCGACTTTTCACAGGTATACACGACGTGATCCCACTTCTTCAGAAGCTCGGGGTCTTCTGGTCGATGACCGACGAAGACCCCGAGATCGTGCAGGAAGCAGGCGGCGAAGACAACATCGTCGTCGTAGTCCAGACCTTCGCCGATCTTGCGCGTCAGCGCATAGAGCCGTGGCTGATGCCCGTACTT
>NZ_JBFRCY010000216.1:0-10222 GCF_052113305.1 Terriglobus sp. YAF25 | reverse complement strand
GTTCCGGGGTCAACTGCATAACCAGACATTTAGCAGCGCCCCCGGCTTTAAGGAACTCACTCAATTCAACCTGGATTACTTGGAATCCACGAACCTTAAGTTTACATTCGAGTTCAGAGCTGATGCGATTGAGCACGATGGTCTTGCCTATGTTGACTGCATTACATGCGAAGCTCATCGCGTCTTCTTCGCTGATAACGATGCGCTGGGCTGGCGGGTAATAGGCCTCGATCCTGGCAACCGAAGTCTTGTCAAACGCAGGTGGAAAGTAGAGCAGGGAGCCGTCTTTGAGAGGGGCAAAACAGGTGTCGAGGTGATAGAAGCGCGGATCCACGAGATGGAGGCCCGCAACCTCTATGGCCCATAGATCACGAAGAATTGCGTGACTGCTTTCGCGAGTGCGATATCCATAGCCCACCCAGAGGCGTAACCCATTGGAGGAGAACAGGGCATCGCCTTCACCCTCGAAGGGAATCTCGCGAGGCAAATCAGCGACCCGGTAACCAGCATCGGTGAACCACCGGCGGAAATGTGTCTCTTCGTTCTGGCGCTCTGGGTAATAGAAGCTGCTGATGACGACAATACCGGCGTGCGCAAGACCAGCGTTTGCGGTAAAGACCATGTCGGGAGAGCCGGCGACGGGTTCAACCAGAAGAACATGCGCCATGCCGGACAGAACACGGCACAACTTCTGCCACTGCTGCATGGCAAGCGACAGTGAAGCTTTACCCAGGTTTCCTCGCATCCACGGGTTGATGACGTAAGAAACGTCATAAAACCTGGGTGGGCACATCAGCAGCGCGGGAACAGGATTATTCTCGCCAGAAATAGTCTCTTCTTCGTTCTCCTTATCTGGCTCGGTAATCATTGCCGTACTCGCTCCTATGGTCTGGAGGATGGCAGGATGCATGCCAAATGGTCAACGAGAATGATTATTCAGTAGGTGCTGAATAAATATTCATCGCCATGGGCGATGGTTAGAGCATTTTTCCTGTGGGTATAACGCAGGGCCGTTCCGGGGTACCCAGCAACAGGGAAAATGCTTTTGGTCGAATTCTTGTCGCTCCTCGCCTCCGGGACCAGGCAGTTTGATGACATGCCCCAGGTGCGCTATACTCTCGGGCGAAACGGAGTCAAGCATATGTTGAGGCCTGACAATCCGACCAACGCCCTCGTGCTTATCGGAGTTCGGTGCAGAACGCGCCAGAACCTTTCTGAAACGGCCCGGGCTGTTCCAAGCACCTTACGGCCGAACCTCTTTTCAGGCGACTAGCGCATTTCAACCCAAAATCTCAGGGGAACTGAGCCTCAGTTTGTCTGAAGGCTGGAGCATTTTCCTGTAGGTGCAATGTAGGGATTCTGAATCAATGGGGCGTTTTCCGCAATGAAAACGCCGCCGCACGCCATTTTCGGGATACCCAGTAACAGGGAAAATGCTCTATCTCGTCGCGTTTTGACCGCGAGGTCAGCCTGGCTCGGAGGTGAAACCAGATTGCTCCGAGCCCGCTGGAGGATCGTATGAGCATTGAAATGCAAGCATCTGTACGCGTCGCCGACGCCAAATTGCACGCAAAGTTTGGTCCGAAGTTGATCACCAGCGTGCCAGGACCACGAGCGCAAAGAATAGTGGCCGATGACCACCGTCTCGTTTCGCCAAGCTACACGCGTAGTTATCCTCTTGTTGTAAAGAATGGGTGTGGCTGTCGGGTTGAGGATGTAGACGGCAACGAGTTTCTGGACTTTACGGCCGGTATCGCCGTCGACTCTACCGGCCATTGCCATCCGGAGGTCGTGAAGGCGATCCAGGACCAGGCCGCGCAGTTGATCCATATGTCTGGTACAGACTTCTACTACGACCTGATGCCGCAGCTCGCATCGCGCCTGTCTGCCATTGCGCCGATGCCTGGGCCGCATCGTTTTTACTTCGGGAATTCAGGCGCAGAGGCGGTAGAGTGCGCGTTGAAGCTGGCGCGTTACCATACCGGCCGGCAAAACATCATCAGCTTCTTCGGCAGCTTCCATGGCCGCACAATGGGGGCGCTCTCGCTCACTGCTTCCAAGGTCCAGCAGAAGCGCCGTTTTGCCCCGCTTGTTCCTGGTGTCACGCACGTGCCATATCCCTATACGTATCGCGGCGCCGGCGGAGGGCCGCAGGAAGAAGAGGCGTACGGCCTGGCATGTGCGCGCTTTCTTGAAGAGAAGCTGTTCAAGACGACGTTGCCGCCCGAGGAGGTTGCCGCCATCTTTGTCGAACCCATTCAAGGAGAAGGTGGATACGTCGTGCCGCCGAATATCTTTCTGCAGGAACTTCGGCGCATCTGCGATCGTCACGGAATCCTTCTTGTTGCTGATGAGGTCCAGTCGGGCGTTGGAAGAACAGGAAAGTGGTGGGCCATTGAACACTCAGGTGTTGAGCCTGACATGGTCTGCATCGCGAAGGGAATTGCATCCGGAATGCCGTTGGGTATCTGCATGGCGAAGGCGGAGCTTATGGACTGGGTTCCAGGCTCGCACGCAAGTACGTACGGCGGAAACCCCATCTGCCTCGCGGCCGCGATGGCGACTCTGAACATTATTGAGCGCGAAGGCATGAATAATGCTGCGACGGTGGGATCTGCCGCTCTTGCAAGGCTCGGCACCTGGGTGGAAAAGTATGAGATCGTTGGAGACGTTCGTGGACGTGGTTTGATGATCGGAGTCGAGATAGTCGAGGACAAGCAATTGCGCAAACAGGCAGGAGCACTGCGCGACCGCATCGTCGATCTCGCTTTCGAAAGAGGGCTGTTGCTGCTTGGCTGCGGCGAGAATACGGTCCGGCTGTGCCCACCGCTGATCGTTACACAAGAAGAAACAGATGTTGCTCTCGACATTTTGGAAGAGGGCATCATGCTCGCCACCCGATAACAGAATCCCCGAAAAGGAGAAGGAAGATGCTAACCAAGGTAGGTGTACTGCAGGGAACGCTCGAAAGTATCGTCGGTGCGGAGCGCTCACATCGCCTGTTTGAAGTGCTCAAAGTTTCCGGAGCTCTCATGGAAGAGGCCGGTGCGAACATTTCACGTGCAGGCATCGCACAAGTGCTGAACATGATGCTGTTCGAAGACCTGTTGAACCGCGTGCCGGATGCAAAACTCTACGCTGACGATTGTCTTCGCGATGGCAGGAAGATCATGCATGATCATGGCGCGGTCCGCACCGTCGCACTCGGTGGCATGGGTGCACTGCCGGCAGGCGAAGAGGCAATCACACGCATTCTGCGCCCGCTCGGCTATGCACTGAACGGCGTTTATCCGCTGGAGCGTCTGAAGATGACGGGGCGTTCCTATGCCCAGGTGGAGTACCCAGAGGAGCTCGCGCAGTTCTTCGTCAGTGAACTACACCCAGACCGCTTTTCCGCGGAATTCCAGGCTGCCGTTGGACGTGTCACTTCGACCTCTCGCGATCCGCTCACAGCCGAGGCGAAGGCCATGCTCGTTGAATTGGAAGCGCAGCGTGCTCTGCCTGTCGAGAAAGCGGTTGCACTGCTGCCCGTGCTTGCAAAGGTCTTCAGTCGCCAGCATGACGATCCAGCCCTGGCAGACTATGAGATTTTGCTGGCTGAATCGGCAGAGATGGCGTGGATTGCCACGGAAGGAAACGCCTTCAACCACGCTACGGACCGAGTCATCGATGTCGATCGGCTGGCCGAAGAGCAGAAGGCGCTTGGTCGCGCCATGAAGGCAACGGTTGAGACCTCGCAATCAGGCAGGGTTCGCCAGACTGCGTTCCTTGCGGCTCGCGTGCGACGTAACTTCCGCATCGAAGGTGGCAGTCTGATTGAAAAGGAAGTGCCGGGATCGTTCTACGAATTCATCACGCGGCTTCCGCTTCCGGCAGAAGATGGAAAGACCAAGCTTGATCTCAGCTTTGACAGTTCCAATGCTCAGGCAATCTTTAAAGTGACCGCCAACCAGAAGTAAGCGGGTGCTATGACGAACGATAAGAGTTCACTTGAGCAAGAGGTGCATCAATTGCTCTCAAACCTTGGGGTGCCGGCCGCTGCCTATACGCACGGCGAACTGGTCGTGCGGACACCCATCACCGGCCAGGTGATTGCACGCGTCGCGATGACTGACGCGACAGCGGTCAATAATGCGCTGGCAGCAGCACGGAATGCGTTCGTTGCATGGCGCAGTGTCCCCGCTCCCAAACGCGGAGATCTGGTTCGGCTGCTTGGCGAAGAGCTGCGGTCGGAGATCTCCGCACTTGGCCGGCTGGTGACGATCGAGACGGGCAAGATCCTATCAGAAGGTCTCGGAGAGGTGCAGGAGATGATCGATATCTGCGCCTTTGCCGCCGGACTATCGCGGCAACTCACCGGTCTCACCATCACGTCTGAGCGCGCAAATCATCGCATGATGGAAACGTGGCATCCGCTCGGTGTTGTCGGCGTAATCTCCGCGTTCAACTTTCCGGTCGCGGTGTGGTCCTGGAACGCAGCACTCGCGCTGGTCTGTGGCAACGCCGTGGTATGGAAGCCCTCGGAGAAGACGCCACTCACAGCACTCGCGACGCAGGCGTTATTTGAGCGGGCGGCAGCCAAATTTGGCGGCGTGCCCACCGGACTCTCAACATTGCTTGTAGGCGACGGAAGCCTGGGGCAGATGCTTGTCGATAGCCCGAGCGTGTCGCTGGTCTCCGCGACTGGCTCGACTGCGATGGGGCGTGCCGTTGCACCGCGGCTCGCAGGGCGCTTCGCGCGAGCCATCCTCGAGCTGGGCGGAAATAACGCCGCGATTGTCTGCCCAAGCGCCGATCTGGATCTGGCTCTGCGGGCCATTGCATTCTCGGCGATGGGTACAGCGGGACAGCGCTGCACGACGCTTCGACGATTGATCGTGCATGACACGGTCTATGACAACCTTGTCGCGTCGCTCAAGAAGGTTTATCGCTCTGTCGTCATCGGCGATCCGCGCGAAACAGGCACGCTGGTCGGCCCGCTGATCGATGCACGTGCCTTTGAAGCAATGCAGCATGCTGTCGAAGAAGCACGAATCACTGGAGCAACAGTCACCGGAGGAGAACGTGTCGTGCCAGACGTTAGTTCAGACGAGGCGTTCTATGTCCGTCCCGCGCTCGTCGAAATTGGCAGCCAGGCAGAGATCGTGAGGCGCGAGACCTTCGCGCCCATTTTGTATGTTCTGAAGTACCGCGATTTCGAAGAGGCTCTCCAGCTGCATAACGATGTGCCGCAGGGGCTCTCGTCCTCCATATTTACGCTCAACATGCGCGAAGCCGAGAGCTTTCTCTCCGCAAGCGGATCGGACTGCGGCATTGCGAATGTCAACATCGGCACCTCCGGCGCTGAAATTGGCGGAGCCTTCGGTGGCGAAAAAGACACCGGCGGAGGCCGCGAGTCAGGCTCAGACGCATGGAAGCAATACATGCGCCGTGCTACCAATACCATCAACTACGGAACGGATCTTCCTCTTGCACAGGGCGTGAGCTTCGAGATCGCTTAATCTGCCCCGGACTATTGCACTAGTGCGACCTCACTGACGTGGTAAATCGTGCTGGAGTTGATGTTCATGGTGATGGATCCATTGCCGCCCAGTTGCAGGGCGCCAACGATGATCTCTCGTTGAAACTGGGTGCCGCTTCCTGACCCACCCTGTAGGTTGAGCTGCTGGACTTGAGCTGCATTAGCCAGCATGATAGCGCGGGTATTGGTTAGGTAGATGGTCCCAACCAGCTTCATGGCTCCGCCACCGCCCAGAGAATGAGTCGTTGCGGCAGCGGTACGATCCTGGAAAAACAGGATGCCTTTATAGACAGAATTCGATGGTGAGCCGATCAGGTGACGGTGCCATTGGATCCAATGCTGAACTGGCCACGATTCGAAACCATTGATAAAACTGAAAAGATGCGTATGAAGCGCCTTCGTCAAGGTGCTCCATCGATCATGCCGCGACCTTTCTGTGCGATCGCCAGCTCGTGGCTTCTTAGTTGCAGCAGGTCGCGGAAGAACTCGCGGTACTGCGCTGCTTCTTCTGTCGCTCGGTCGTCAGGCCCAAGCTTGCACCTCTGGAATGTGTCTGGGTTACCTGGATCGGGAAGAAGGTGTGCAAGATCCTCGGTATCGCGAACGGAGTCGAACTGCTTCAGAAAAGTGAGCCGTCCGTTTCGAACTTTCTCGTGTATCTCCGGCTTTTGATCAGAAAAGTAGAGAAAGGGGCGCTCCGAGCCGTACTCCTGCCCCATAAAAAACATGGGAGTGCCTGGTGTAAGCAACCAATAGGCCGCCATCGCACGATACATTCCGGGGCTGCTCTGGGCTTTAGGGCGGGTTCCACGGAGTGTATTGGCGACCTGATCGTGGTTTTCCAGAAATGTGATCCATTGCCACGGTTCAACGCGCAGGCAATCTGTCCCGCGCGGCGCTTTTTGCCATCCATAGTATTGCCCCTGGAAGAGAGGGCCATACTTCGCAGCGGAGATAAACTCCTGAGGGTTTCCTGCGTGGTCGCTGTAATAAGCCTCTCGTCTTCCGGTAAGGCGAACCGTCATGGAATGATGGAGATCATCATTCCACATGCCATCGAATCCATGGCCACCTTCGGCAATCGACTTAAGTTGATGGGACCATTGACGCTCGCATTCGCTTACCAGAATGATCTTCCGATTGCCGGCCGCCTCGCGCGCACGCCGGCTCATGGAGGCGAGAATATGCTCCTCATGATGTCCGGAATCAGCGATCGCCTGTGTTGCATCAAAGCGCAAGCCATCGAGCCTGTATTCGTGAATCCACGCGGCGACGTTCTGCAGGAAGTATTCGCGCACGGGTGCGTTATCGAAGTTCGGAGCACTTCCCCATTCGCTCGCCCGCCTGGAGAAATACTCGGGGCAATATTCTCCGAAGCAGTTTCCATCGGGGCCGAAGTGGTTGTAAACGACATCGAGAAGAACAGCCAAGCCCTCAGCATGAGCCGCATCGACCATATGGCGAAAGTCATCCGGGCGGCCATAGCGATGATAGGGCGCGAAGAAGGCGACACCGTCATAGCCCCAGCCGAATTCTCCACAGAACTCATGGATCGGCATAATCTCCAAAACGGTCACGCCAAGCTCGCGAAGGCGTTTGAATTCCTGCTCGGCAGCCCGGTAGGTGCCTTCCTTCGTAAATGTACCGAGATGGAGCTCGTACAACACCTGGCCGGCGAGTTGGAGATTCGGGAGGAGCCATTCGCCGGTAGTCCAGGTATAGGATGAAGGATCGATTACTTCGCTCCAGCCATGAGGTCCTTCAGGTTGAAATCGCGACGCCGGATCTGGGAAAGGTCCGCAGCCGTCCAGAACATAGCGGTAGAAGCATCCCTGTTTCAGGCCTGAAATATGTAGGGAGAAATATCCATCCTCTTGAGCCTGCGCCGGATAACGTCTCCCGTCATTCAGCAATAGCTCGACCCGCTTGGTATGGGGAGCCCAAAGATGAAATTGAACGCCGGTAGGACTAACTGTTGCGCCCAGAGGAGGCTTCGTAGATCGACCGATTGAATCGCGCATTGCTCTACTTGCGATGCAGCCAATAGAGAAAGTGCTGCCCTAGAGCATAATCCCGGACTATATCTTCGCAATCATCATGCGCACGGATACAGTCAGCATTGAGCGCCTGCGCCAGGATGAGGCAAATCTCTGCGAGTTCCTCTGCAGGCATCAATCGACTTGTGGCCGCGGAATGAAGCCATCTGTGCCGAGAATCCTGCACTTTCCCGTAGAGAAAGCTTCCGACAAGAGAAGCGAGCAGGCATCATAGATTCCCGCGCAAGCATCACAGATTGCAATGGGCGGGAACCCTTCCGATTCATGTTCAGCAAGGTCCGGAAGAGGAAGGACGACAAGCTGAAAGAGATTTCGTTTGGGCGGTGACTCTCGCGCCAAGATGCTCACACAGGGCTGCTGCACATTCGTAGAGTGCTCGGATGAGAATAGGCTTTACCCGGCAACTTTGATCAACAAGAGAATCGGGGGCGCAGGACGCGCCCCCGCTCTCTACACGATGTCTTTGGCGGAGGAGAGTGCGCTGTAGCTATCGATCTGGCCCAGGGTGAAGGCGTGCATGTCCGCCTGCGAGTCCCAGCTTCTATACCAGTGCACCAGGTACTCCAGCGCGGCATCGAGCCGTAGCGAAGGAGCCCAGTCAAGATCGGCGCGGGCGCGGCTCGCATCCAGCTTCAGGTAGTGGGCCTCGTGCGGAGATGACGCGTCGTCAATAACCCACGAGGCGCCGTCTCCCCAGAACGCCGACATATGCTCCGCAATCCACGCCACGGGGCGGGCATCATCTTCGATGGGACCGAAGTTGTAGGCGGTGGCGTATCTGGGATCATGTGTGAGCAGCTGTTCGGCGAGCCGGATGTATCCGCGAAGCGGTTCGAGTACATGCTGCCATGGACGGATTGCATGCGGCCGTCTGATCAGTACCGGCTTTCGCGACAGAAATCCGCGGACAAGGTCGGGGAGAAGGCGGTCGTTTGACCAGTCGCCACCGCCAATCACGTTTCCGGCTCGCGCCGTTGCAACTGCCACCTGATGAGCTTTTCCAAGCTGCGCAACAGGGAAGTACGACTGCCGGTATGCCGCGCTTACGATCTCGGCACAAGCCTTGCTGCTGGAATAGGGGTCGTATCCTCCAAGCGGATCTGTCTCGCGATATGGCCATATCCACTCTTTATTCTCATAGCACTTGTCGGTCGTGACGGAGACGACGGCACGAACGCTCGGAGTCCGCCGAACGCTGTCAAGGACCTTCGCCGTGCCGATGACGTTGGTCTCGTAGGTGCCGATTGGGTCTTCATACGAATGAAGAACTAACGGCTGCGCCGCGAGATGAAAGACCACCTCCGGAGCGAACTCCTGCATGGTGGCTTCCAGCTTTGCCGCGTCGCGAATATCCCCACGGATGTCTTCGATCACCGAGCCTACACGAGCAGCCGTGAAGAGATTCGGCTCGGTGCAGGGATCGAGTGCATAGCCGCGAACCGTGGCGCCAAGCTTAGCGAGCCACAGCGCCAGCCATCCGCCCTTGAAGCCCGTGTGCCCTGTGAGAAAGACCTTGCGGCCTTGCCAGGAGAATCTCTGTGTCTGAGCGTGTTCGGCTGCTGTCACCAGACCCTCCACGGAGCATTGCCTGAGTTCCAGAGCTCTTCCAGGTACTGCTTGTCGCGGAGCGTATCCATGGGCTGCCAGAAGCCGTGATGAGAGAAGGCATGAACTTCTTGGCGTGCGACCAATGCCTCAATCGGCTCACGCTCGAACATCTGCCGGTCATCGGTGATATCGTCCAGTACTTTTGGTGAAAGGACGAAGAATCCACCGTTGACCCGGCCGCCTTCTTCAGCCGGCTTTTCGTGAAACGAGTGAATTAGTGTTCCGGTAAGTCCCAGACCTCCAAATCGAGCGACGGGCTGGACACTGGTCAGCGTTGCACTCTTTCCGTGGGAGCGATGAAAATTAACAAGCGCTGTGATATCCACATCGGAGACGCCATCGCCATACGTCATGCAGAAGGCTTCTTCGTCTTTGACGTACCGGGCAACCCGCTTTAGCCGTCCGCCTGTCCCGGTCGAGTCCCCGGCCAAGACCACCGGCAAGAATGACAGCTTTCATTTCAATCCTTTAGAAGCCAAAATGTGACCATGATACGGGTAAGTTGTCGTGATCAGAAGCGATGAAAGCGCTCATCGCCATCTTGGAGATCGAATCGTCTTTCGACTCACAAAATTGCTGTGTATTCTAATTCTACAGATGACTGACAAAGCAGCAGCGATCCGCCAACAAATCCTCGAGTTGACTGCGCAGTTTCACGCAGAGGCTTTCCCTGCCAAAAATTTTACGCCAGGCACATCGGCCGTACCCGTCTCCGGCAAAGTGATCGGACCGGAGGATATCTGCTCCGTCGTCGACTCCGCGTTGGACGGATGGTTTACGACAGGGCGCTTTGCGAAGGACTTCGAGCGGAAGCTTGCGCGCTTTGTCGGCGTTCGCTCTGCTTCGCTGGTTAACTCAGGGTCGTCCGCCAATCTTGTTGCGCTCACCGCGTTGACATCCCCTAAGCTGGGGGATCGGCAGTTGAAGCCCGGCGATGAAGTGATCACTGTGGCCGCAGGATTTCCCACAACGGTGAACCCGATCCTGCAGAACCGGCTCGTGCCGGTCTTCCTGGACGTCACTCTGCCTACCTATG
>NZ_JBFRCY010000215.1:0-8787 GCF_052113305.1 Terriglobus sp. YAF25 | reverse complement strand
CTGATGGCCTATCCATCGCTGAAGGTTCAGGTCGAAGGCCACACCGACTCCGTCGGCGGCGATGACTACAACCAGAAGCTCAGCGAAAACCGCGCCGGCACCGTCGCCGGCTTCCTGACCACTGAAGGTGTTCCGCAGGACAACGTCACCGCCAAGGGCTTTGGTAAGACTCGCCCTGTGGCGGAGAACACAACCGCCCAGGGCCGCCAACAGAACCGGCGCGTAGAGCTGGTCGTCTCCGGCGCAGCCATCGGCGTGAAGGATTCCGAGAACTCCGGCGCCGGTGTTGCTACCAACACCGGTACCTCCGCCCCCACGCAAACTACTGGAACCTCTACTCCTCCGGCCAACCAGCACTAGGGCGTGCCATCCAATTCCTGTCGTCAGCGTTGCGAGCGAAAATTGGTCCAGGCAAGGCGGAGGCCGAAGGCTGTGGCGGGTCCACAGTCGAGGCCGACAACGAAGTATGGACCAATTTTTCGCCGCAACCCGAAGGGCCGGGGCAGATTTTCCCGATCTCTTTGTCACTCGTCGTTCCAGTAGGCCAGCTACAGTTCTCTCCTCATTCCTCGATCTCAGAAAAATCTGCTCCCGGCGCTGACTGACACGAATTGGATGACACGCCCTGGGCCGTAACTCAAACAACGACACAAGCATAGGCTGCCTTCGGGTGGCCTATGCCGTCTCCGGACGTGCTAGCGTGAAAGTATGCAGCCCGTTCGCGGAAATATTGTCTTCATTACCGGCGCCAGCTCCGGCATCGGCGCAGCCACCGCCCTTACCTTCGCCCAGCAGGGAGCGCGCCTGCTGCTCTGCGCCCGCCGTATCCAGCGTCTGGAAGCCATGCGCGAAGAGCTGCTCTCCGCCGGAGCCGAAGCGATTCATCTCTTTCAGCTCGATGTCAGCGACCGCGCCGCCGTCAACCAGGCAATCGCTGACCTGCCCGACGAGTGGACCGCGATCGACRTCCTGGTCAACAACGCCGGCCTCGCCCGTGGCATGGGAAAGATGTACGAGAATAACCCCGACGACTGGGACGAGATGATCGATACCAACGTGAAGGGCCTTCTCTACGTCACCCGGGCGATCGTCCCCGGCATGGTGGCACGGAAGCGCGGCCACGTCGTCAATATAGGGTCGACCGCTTCCTACAACACCTATGCCAACGGCGGCGTGTACTGCGCCAGCAAGGCGGCCGAAAAGTCGATCTCAGAAGGATTGAAGATTGATCTGCTGGGAACCCCGGTCCGCGTGACCACCATCGATCCTGGCATGGTGGAAACCGAGTTCAGCAAGGTGCGTTTCCATGGGGATGAAGCAACGGCGGCCAAGGTCTACCAGAACATCACGCCGCTCACCGGCGAGGATATCGCCGACGCCATTTTGTGGGCGGTCACTCGGCCGGCACACGTCAACATTCATACCATCGTGCTGACCACCATCGACCAAGGCAACGCCTACTACTTCCACCGTCACACCGGCGCCGCCGCCAGGTAGACGGCTACCGCCTTAGAGGTGAATGGCCCAGCCAAGCTCGGTCAGCTTCTCTTCGATATCGGCCAGAGCTGTCTCCAGAGCGGTTCTGCGGTGGGGACTGGATGTGCGTTGCGACAGAATATGCTCGCGTTGCAGCTCCAGTTCCTTCCGCCGGCGGGCCTTCTCAGCTTCTGCCGCCTTTTCGATCTTCCGGTCCTGCGGTTTAGGTGCTTCGGTCTGTGCCTGCTGATCTTCCACGGATTTACTCTCCCACCCTCGCGCCATATCTCATTCTAGCCCCGTAGCGTGTAACTCGAATTATTTATGGCGTTTGTCCTAGTTCGGATACAGCTCGGATACAGCTCGGATATCCGATATTTAGGCCCCCTGAAACTGCGACCCTTAGCCTCTCCAAAACGTCTAGACATCATCCAGAAATCGGAACCGTGCGCGCTCTACAATGGGAGTGTCCCGGAAAATATATCGAAAAGCTCGTTTAAGGCTGAAGTGTTCCCATGTGGATTGTCCGTCTAGCCCTGCGTCGCCCCTACACCTTCGTGGTGATGTCTGTCTTGATCCTCGTGCTGGGCATCGTCAGCATCGCGACCATGAGCATCGATATCTTTCCCACGATCGATATCCCGGTCGTGACGGTCATCTGGCAGTACAACGGCACCAGTCCAGACGAGATGGAAAAACGCTTCACCACCGTCTCTGAGCGCAGTATGACCACTACCGTCAATGACATCGAACACATCGAGTCGCAATCGGTAAACGGCATCTCCATCATCAAGATCTTCTTCCAGCCGGGAGCGAAGATTGAGTCCGCCGTGGCGCAGATCGCCGCCGGCAGCCAGGCCATCCTCCGCATCATGCCGCCGGGAACCCAGGCTCCGTTCATCCTGCGCTACTCGGCCTCAAATGTTCCCATTCTTCAGCTTGGCCTCTCCTCTGATCGCCTCACGGAAGCCGACCTGAACGATATCGGCCTGAACTTCCTGCGTACGCAGCTTGCCACAGTACAGGGCGCCCACAGGCGACGTCAAAGTGGGCACCACCGACTACATCGTGCGCACCAACGCCAGCCCTCTGATTTTGGATCAGTTGAATGACATCCCCATCCGTCAGGTCAACGGAGCCACGGTGCACATGCGCGATGTGGCCTTTGTCCACAATGGATCGCCCATTCAGCAGAACATCGTTCGGCTTAACGGTAAACGCGCCGCGCTGATCACCGTGCTGAAGTCCACCAACGCCTCCACGCTCGACATCATCAAGCGCGTGAAGGAGACCCTGCCGCGCATCATCGCCAACCTTCCACCGCCTCCGCCGGACGTGATTCCGCTGCTCGATCAGTCCCTCTTTGTACGGGCGGCCCTTGAGGGTGTCGTCAAGGAAGCCGCCATCGCCGCCAGCCTGACCGCGCTGATGATCCTGCTCTTCCTTGGAAGTTGGCGCTCCACCGTCATCGTCGCGATCTCGATCCCTCTCTCGATCCTGGTCTCCATCATCATCCTCAACATGTTCGGCGAGACCCTGAACACCATGACCCTCGGCGGCCTTGGCCTTGCCGTCGGCATCCTGGTCGATGATGCCACCGTCGAGATTGAGAACATCCATCGCAACCTAGGCCTGGGCAAGGAGATCGAGCCCGCCATCCTGGACGGCGCCGCGCAGATTGCTGTGCCCGCCTTCGTCTCCACCCTAGCAATCTGCATCGTCTTCGTTCCCGTAGCCTTCCTCTCCGGCGCGGCCAAGTCGCTGTTCACGCCGCTGGGCATGGCCGTGGTCTTCGCCATGATGGCCTCTTACCTGCTTTCGCGAACGCTGGTTCCGACCATGGTGAAGTTCCTCCTCGCCTCCGAGGTGGATATGTACCAGCAGATGGAAGAGGGCGGCCATCATGAAGCCCCGGCAAACGCAGGCACGATCTGGCGCATTCACTTCCGCTTCAACGCCTCCTTCGAGCGCCTGCGCTCCCGCTACCATGCACTGCTGGACTGGACGCTGACCCACCCGAAGTTCACGCTGGGATCGTTCGCTCTCTTCATCGCCGGAACCCTCTGTCTTATCCCCTTCATCGGGGAAGACTTCTTCCCGCAGGTCGATGCCGGCACCTTCCGCCTGCACGTCCGTGCCGCTCCCGGAACCCGCATTGAAGAGGTGGAGCAGGTCTTCGCCAAGGTAGAAAGCACGATTCGTGAGGTGATTCCTCCCGACGAGCTGAATACCGTGCTCGATGACATCGGTATCCCCAGCGGCGGCTTCAATCTCGCCTTCGGCGACAGCTCGCTGACCGATGTGCAGGACGGCGAGGTCATCGTCTCGATGAAGGAAGACCACCGGCCCACGGCAGAGTACCGGCAGAAGCTTCGTAAGGTACTGCGTGAGCGCTTCCCCGACACCGTCTTCTACTTTCAGGCCTCCGATATCGTCAACCAGATCCTGAACTTCGGTCTTCCTGCCCCGATCGATGTACAGATCAGCGGCCGCCAGACGCTGCCCAACTATGAGATCGCGCAGAAGATGCGCGCCGAGATCGCGAAGATTCCCGGCGCGGTGGATGTCCACGTCCACCAGGTTCTTTATTCTCCTCAGTTGCTGGTCAACGTCGATCGCACGCGTGCGCAGAACCTGGGCATGACTGAAGCGAACGTCGCCAACAGCATGCTCTTCGCCCTCTCCGGTTCCGGCACCGCACAGCCGAATTACTGGCTGAACCCGCAGAATGGCGTGAACTACATCGTCCAGGTACAGGTTCCACAACACCAACTCGATTCAGTCGACACGCTGCAACGCATGCCCATCACCTCCGGCTCCGGCACCGTTGCTCCTCAGCTACTCTCGAACCTTGCGACCTTCCAGCATGGGTCCAGTCCGGCCATCACCAACCACTACAACGTGCAGCCGGTCTTTGACGTATTCGCTACAACAGAGGGCCGCGATCTCGGCGGCGTAGAGAAAGAGATCGACAAGATCATCGAGAAGTACCAGAAGCTCGCGCCGCCGGGAGCCACTATCACCGTCCGGGGGCAGGTTAAGAGCATGCGCGACTCCTTCGTCGGACTCGGCCTGGGCATGTTCTTTGCCGTGCTTCTGGTCTATCTGCTGATGGTTGTCAACTTCCAGAGCTGGCTTGATCCCTTCATCATCCTGATGGCGCTGCCCGGAGCCGCCTGCGGCATTCTCTGGATGCTCTTCGTCACCGGCACCACCTTCAGCGTCCCATCGCTGATGGGCGCTATCATGTGCGTCGGTGTGGCGACCGCCAACTCCATCCTGATGGTGACCTTTGCCAACGATCAACGCCGTGCCGGCATGAACGCTATCCAGGCTGCAAGCTCCGCGGGCTTCACCCGCCTTCGTCCCGTTATGATGACCGCTCTGGCCATGATCATCGGCATGCTGCCCATGTCGCTGGGTATGGGTGAGGGCGGCGAACAGAATGCACCGCTCGGCCGCGCCGTTATCGGCGGTCTGCTGGTGGCCACCTTCACCACCTTGCTGATCGTTCCCATCTTCTATAGCCTGCTGCGCAAGCAGGAGATCAAAGAGCTGCACGCCGAAGAGATTCCCGAGTAAGGAAGACAACAAAGCAGATGAATGCGAATACCCAGACTGAACGCTCCTCCCGCGGCCCCTATATCGCCGTCATAGGACTCTTCCTGCTGCTTGGCATCATAGCCGTCGTTGTTTTCCTTCCCCGGCTGCGCCATAACGAAGCTCTGAAGGTCGAAGCCGACGCTGTCACCGGCCCCCCAGTCGTGGTCGTCACCAAGGTCAAAACCGGCGCCAAAGATACCAAGCTGGAGCTTCCCGGCACCGTACAGGCCTTTGAACAGGCCGCGATCTTCGCTCGGACCAACGGCTATGTCAAAGCCCGCTATGTCGACATCGGCGACCACGTCCGCCAGGGCCAGTTACTCGCCCTGATCGAGGACCCCACCACCGAGCAATCACTGCGCCAGGCACAGGCCAACGTCATGCAACTCAAGGCACAGCTTGCCCTCGCCGAGGCCAACGCCAAGCTCGCGGACGCTAACGATGCCCGCTGGCGCGATCTCTTCGCCCAGGGCGTCGTCAGCAAACTCGATGCCGATACCCGCGGAGCCACCGCCTCCGCCAACCAGGCCACCGTGGAGGCAGCCAAAGCCAGCATCGCCGCCGCAGAAGCGACCGTGCTTAGCCTGCAGCAGCAGCTCAGCTTCTCACGCGTTACCGCGCCGTTCGAGGGCGTTATCCTCTCGCGCAATATAGACAATGGATCCCTGATCACCTCCGGCTCCTCTACTAACACGACACAGATGTTTACCGTCGGCCGCTCCGATACGGTGCGCGTCTTCAGCTCTGTACCGCAGGCTGAGGCCGTCTCCGTCATGAACTCAAAGACGGCAAGTGTCGCCTTCCGCGAGCTGCCGAGCCATCCGTATCCTGGCTCCATCTCACGCACCAGCGCCAGCATCGATCCGACCTCGCGCACCATCCTGGTCGAGATCGACCTGAAGAATGATGGCAAGATTCTGCCGGGTATGTACGCCACCATTCAGTTCGACGCTCCACGCGCCGAGCCACCCACCGTGCTGCCCACCAATGCTCTCTTTGTCCGCACCGCCGGTCCACAGACCTTCGTCGTTGGGGAGGACAATGTCGTTCGCCTGCGCAGCCTTGTTCTGGGACGCGATATGGGGAACGCTGTGGAGATCGTCTCCGGCCTGAAGCCCGGCGAAAACGTTGTCATCAATCCGACCGATATGGTCGTGGATGGGGTTCACGTGAGCACAAAGGTGCTGCAATAGACTTGTAGTGGTGATCGTAGAGATTCAATCGCTGCGCAAGGTATATGACGGCAAGCAAGCCGTCACTGCCGTCGATGGGATTGACCTTTCCGTCCGTCCCGGAGAGATTTATGGCCTGCTCGGCCCCAATGGMGCCGGCAAAACCACCACCATCTCCATCTGCACGACGCGTGCCCTGCCGACCGCAGGCAGCGTCCGCATCGCCGGAATCGATGTGGTGGCCAATCCCTCCGAGGCTCGCCGCTACATCGGTGTGGTGCCGCAGTACAACACGCTCGACCGGGCCTGCACTGTCTTCGAGAATATCTACTTTCATTGCCGCTACTTCGGTGCTTCCTCCTCAGAAGCCAAAGCTCGCACCTCCCAGTTGCTGGAACAGTTCCACCTGAGCGAACGCACCAAAGCTTATCCTCAGCAGCTCTCCGGAGGACTGGCGCAGCGCCTGCAGATCGCCCGTGCCATCGCACACCACCCCAAGGTGCTCTTCCTCGATGAGCCGTCTGCCGGCCTCGATCCGCAATCGCGTATCGCCATGTGGGATATCGTTCGCCGCCTGCACACCGAAGGCATCACGGTTGTGCTCACCACGCACTACATGGAAGAAGCCGATGCGCTCTGCGGACGAGTCGCCATCATCGACCACGGGAAGATCCTCGTGCAGAACACGCCTGCCGCCCTGAAGAGCTCCATCGGCGCAGAGACGATCTATCAGCTCGACCTGCGTGAGGTCGAACAGGCACAGTCGCTCGCTACACAACTTCGTTCGTTCAATGGCGTCGCCAGCGTCGAGACCACGTCCAACGGCATACGTGTGCTTGCCAAAGCCTCCGATGGCCTTCTGCCGGAGATCGTCACCGCCGCCAATCCCTTCGGTCTTCGTGATCTCTCCATCACCGAGCCCACACTCGAGACCGTCTTCATCCGCCTGACGGGCCGCGATTTGAGAGATTAATCATGCCGAGCAATGTTGCCCAATACGTTCACGCCTTTCGCGGGCTCTTCCTCCGCGACCTGCATGTGCTGCGGCGTGAGATGTTTCCCTTCCTCATCCGCATCTGTATGAACCCGATCCTCTTCCTGTTCGTGTTTACCTACATCATGCCGCACATGGCCGGCGGTTCCTCCATGAACCCGACCGCCGGCATGGCTGAGGGGACGGGTGTCAGCTTTTCAACCGTACTGCTCCCAGGCTTGATGGCTGTGGCCATCATGTTCTCCGGCATTGCTGCCGTGGCTCTTCCGCTGGCGCAGGAGTTCGGCGTTACGCGTGAGATTGACGATCGCGTGATGTGCCCGCTGCCGGTCGGCGCGGTTGCCATAGAGAAGATCGTCTTCTCAGCCATGCAGAGCATCATTGCCGCCTGCATCGTCTTCCCGCTGGCCTACTACATCCCCAGCACACCAGTCTCGGCGCACGTTACCAGTTGGCCGCTGCTGATCCTGGTGCTGATCCTCGCCTCGCTCACCGCCGGAGCCCTGGGCCTCACCATTGGCACCACCGTGAAACCGCAGCAGATCGGTCTGATCTTCGGCGTCGTCGTCATGCCCATCACCTTCCTGGGCTGTGTCTACTATCCCTGGGCTGCACTCACTCATATCCACTGGCTGCAGTACGGCGTGCTTTTCAACCCGATCGTCTATATGAGCGAAGGTCTGCGCGCATCGCTTACGCCTGCACTGCCCCACATGCATCCGGCTGCCATCCTGGGCATGCTGTGCTTCTTCCTGGTTCTGCTGACGTGGTTAGGCATTCGCGGCTTCCTTCGCCGCGTCATTGGATAGCGTTGCCCGTACGCCGTTGAGTCCGTCCTTCGGAAAGAAGATCGCGAAGGTTGTCCCTGCTTGTTCACCCTGCCGGCTCTTCACGCGCGCGGTGCCGGAGTGCTTGCGGATAATCTCATCGCTCACCCACAGGCCGAGTCCCGTGCCGGTAGCGTCCTTGGTAGTGTAGAACGGCTCGAAGAGACGACGCTGCGTCTCCTCACTCATCCCCGTTCCGGTATCGCTCACCGTCACGCGCACGCCATCACACCAGCCGCCGCGGAGAGAACGGCCCGTGCCATAGCGGGCACGCACGATCAGTCTGCCGCCACCGACCATCGCATCAATCGCATTCCCTATCAGGTTGGCAAACAACTGACGCAGCTCTCCGCTGAAACCAAAGAGCGCCACCGCGGGATCATACTGGCGCTCCACCGTAATACGCGCGCTGCCAAGCCTGGAGTGATGCAGAGCCAGCACTGAATCCAGCACCTCACCCACCTGCGTCTGCACCGGAAAGGTCGACTGCCGGTAGAAACGCAGCGTCTGTTGCGTGATCTCTGAGACGCGCGCCAGTTCAGCCTGTGCCGTGGACACATACTCGCGCGCCATCGAATCAAGCTCCGGATGCGTCTGCAGCAGGTACAGGAGATTCGTCACAGATTCCAGAGGATTGTTGATCTCGTGTGCGATGCTTGCGGCAAGCCGTCCTGCCGCGGCCAGCTTCTCTGTCTTGCGCAGCGCCTCCTCTGAC
>NZ_JBFRCY010000214.1:0-6315 GCF_052113305.1 Terriglobus sp. YAF25 | reverse complement strand
AACCCTACACTACACCTACAGGAAAAATGCTCTATCGCGGTGACAGGGCATACGCTTCCCCGGCAAAGAAGGTTCCCTCCGCCCGCGCCGGAGGGCATCCAATTCCATTTTCTTGACTTTTGCTTCCCAGGGAAGCAAACTGCCCTTGTAAGCACCTTGGACGAAACTCCGGCTCCTCTGGCGTCGGCGGCTCCAAAATCAGCACCTCGCCTGCAGGAGTAATTTGGCCGACTCGACCACAAGCCGCGCCAGTTTCACCCTCGACTCGACGCTCGACACCGTTAACCGGCTCGAGCTGGAAGCTGAGCAATTCGCCCAGCGCGCAGGATTTTCCGAGGACGACATCCCCAACATCGCAATGGCCGTGCGCGAAGCCGCAGTCAATGCCGTGCTTCATGGCAATAACTACAGCACGGAGAAGCATGTAAGCGCGTCCTTTGAAACCACGTCGTCGGATCTGGTCATCAAGATTACTGACCAGGGGCCGGGACTCGACCCTGACACCATTCCCGACCCGCTCGCGCCAGAAAACATCCTGCGCGGCTCAGGACGAGGCATCTTCCTTATCCGCGCTTTTATGGATGAGGTACACTTCCGCCAGACCCATCCTGGGACGGAACTGACCCTGATCAAACATCGCACTCCCGCACCAACGGGCAATTAACTAGGAGGAATCACCACGTGAGCATGAAAGTCAGCACCCGCCAGGTAGACGGCGTCACTATCCTGGATCTGAGCGGCCGCATCACACTCGGAGAAGGCAGCGTCGTATTGCGCGACGCCATCCGCGACCAGCTCGCAAAGGGCAATAAGAGCGTCCTGCTGAACCTGGGCGACGTCAGCTACATCGACTCCTCGGGCATCGGCGAGCTCGTCAGCTCCTTTACCACCGTCAAGAACTCCGGTGGCGAGCTGAAACTGCTGAACCTGACCAAGAAAGTCCACGACCTGCTCCAGATCACGAAGCTCTACACCGTCTTCGACGTCAAGGATGATGAAGCTTCGGCCGTCGCTTCGTTCACGAAGTAAGCCGGTTAAGCTGATCTGCACTGAGACTCTGACGCAATAAAGAAGGCCGCCCTTGTGGGCGGCCTTTCTGTTTTGCTTCGATTCCTTTACTTGCCGAAGTCAACCTTCGGCGCGGTCTTCGAGCCCGGGTCAGCGGCATAGTAGCCCGTCTTCGGCGTGAACCCGGCCATACCCGCCCAGATGGAGTGCGGGAACTGCTGGATGTACACGTTGTAGTCCTTGATGGAATCGTTGTAGCGGCGGCGCGCCACAGCAATGCGGTTTTCCGTTCCGCTCAGCTCATCTTCCAGGCGCTGAAACTGCTCATTGCTCTTCAGCTCCGGATAGGTCTCCTGCAGGCGGGTCAATGGCAGCAAGGCGACACTCAGGCGGTCGTTCGCAGCCAGCTTCTCATCCGGAGTCCTCGCCGTCAGAAGGCCGGCGCGCGCATTGGAGATCGCCGTCAACACATCCAGCTCCTGCTTGGCGTAGCCCTTCACGGTTGCCACCAGGTTCGGGATCAGATCAGCACGGCGCTGCAGGTTCACATCGATCTCAGAGAAGGCAGCTGTCACCTCCTCATTCTTCTGCACCATCGTGTTTTTGGAGCCTGTGTAGCTTCCGAATGCGAACACAACAATCAGTACAACGGCTACCAGCCCAATCAGAAAACCTTTCATTTGCCTCGTCTCCTGTTTCTCCGGAGGCTTGCCTCCGGCCAACTCTAAAATCTTTACCAGTCTCCGCTGGAACCACCGCCACCGGAGTCACCACCACCAAAACCGCCAAAGCCACCGCTGGAGTCGCCTCCGTCGCCACCACCGCCGCCGCGTCCATCCCAATCACGGCGTCCACCGCCACTACCCAGGATATTGCCGAGAATCAGCCAAGGCAGCCAACCACCGCCACCCCCACCGCCGAAACCGCCAGGGCCACCGCCGCCGAAGATACGGCGCAGAATACTCACAACGATCAGGAAGAGGATAAAACCAACGACGAGAACACCGATCCCGATGCCGCCACCGGAGTGTACCGTCTCACGATGATAGGTATGCGTTGTCTGCGGAGGATTGAGTGTGACGCCAGCGTCGTCGGCGATCGTCTGTCCGATCTCGGTTACACCAAGACGAATAGCGTCGTCCCACTCATTCTGCTGTAGCAGCGGCCGCATCGCTCGCCCGATGTCGCCGGTCTTGGCATCGGGCAGAATCCCTTCAAGACCGAAGCCAACTTCGATACGCCGTTTACGATCCTGCGTGGCAAACAACAACAGGATGCCGCGATCTTTGTATTTCGCGTCCTTGGGCCCAATACCCCAGGTATGGAAGAGATTGTTCGCGTAGTCTTCGATTGGCTGGTCGTCGAGTGACTTAATGATGACCACGGCAATCTGGGCGTGCGCTTGCCGCTCCACCTCGCCTGCATATTGATTGATCTGCGCTTTGGCGGGATCGGACAACACGTTCGCCAGATCGGTTACGTAAGCTGTCGGCTTGGGGAGGTCGCTTACCTTCTCACCCACCGCCGCCAAAGGCGCCAGCACGATCAGCAGCGCCCACATCCACGATCTGGCCCATCGGCCCATATCTGTCATCATTCTACGCTTTCGCCCCGCAAAAGGTTCCGCAGGCAAAACAAAGGCGGGCGTGACGCCCGCCTTTGTTCTTCCAGTATCTACCTTACTGCATGGCGAGATAACCGTTACTGCATAGCTAGATACCCATTCTTGCGCGCAACAGAATCCGCCTGCATGATGTGGTCCTGGATCACGGGGATCGTGCGGTCGAGAGCGTCTTTGAGTGAGTTATTCGAGGTGGCCACCATGGTGTCGCGGAAGAGCTTCAGGTCTTCCCGATGGCTCTCGGCCATGGCCATCATGTACTCCTTGTCGAACGGCTCTCCTGAAAGACCGCTCAACCGGTCATACAGCTTCTGGTCCTTCCTGGAAAGCTCCCGAGCCGGAGGACCTCCGAGTTCCTGTGCCAGCGGCTTCCAGGTGCGCGCGAGCGCGGCATGGTCCGTCATGATCTTCTGCGCGAATGCCTTTACATCGTCGTTGCTGGACTTCGCGAGAGCAAGCTGACTCATTCGTACGGCTCCCCTGCTGTTCTGAGCGGCTGTCTTCAGGAAAAACCGGTCACGCATACGCTCACCGGTATCCCCCAGCGGCGCCGAGGTATCCTCCGGCCGCGCATTGGAAACACCCACACCCGCCGGCTTCTCCTGCCGCTGCTGCTGCGGTGTTGGATTGGTGTTGTAGACGCTGCCGCTCGTATCCTGCTGTGCTGCTAAAGTTGCCGCACCAAATCCCAACATCACAACAAAGGCTGAAACGCCTGATACTCGCATCCTTCGAGTCCTCCTGTAGCTCTACGATCTCTACGACGAGGCACAATACTCCTCTCTTTCTTAGGGTGGCAACATCCATCTTCGGTTGCCTGTATCCTCTACCTTTGGAGCCGAATCAAGACATGCACCCCCCTGTCGCCCGCCGCGAGCCGCATCCCATCAACATCCACGGACAAACACTCGAAGACGATTACTTCTGGCTCCGGAACAAGGACTCAGAAGAGGTGATCGACTACCTGAAGGCCGAAAACGCCTACACTCACGCCTTCATGGAGCCCACCAAGGAGCTGCAGGACAGGCTCTATCGCGAGATGCTGTCGCACATCAAGGAGACCGATGTCTCGGTTCCCTACCTCGCGAACGGATACTTCTACTACACCCGCACGGTCGAAGGCCTGCAGTACCCCATCTACTGCCGCAAGCCATCGCCAGTTCCAGGCGACCCAAACGCCGTCTATAACGACAATGCCGCAGAGCAGGTCATTCTCGACGTCAATGAACTGGCAAAGGATCAGCCGTTCATGGCCATTGGAGGCCTTGCGGTCTCGCCGGATAACACGCTGCTTGCCTATTCGACCGATAACACCGGCTTCCGCCAGTACACGCTGCATATCCGCTCGCTCGTCACCGGAGAAGATCTTCCGGATACCGCGCCGCGCACCGGCTCGCTGGTGTGGGCTGACGACTCAAAGACGCTCTTCTACACCGTTGAAGACGAACAGACCAAGCGTCACTATCGTCTTTATCGTCATACGCTCGGTGAAGACACAGCCAAGGACGCCGTGATCTTTGAGGAGACAGACGAACGTTTCAATCTCGGCGCCGGACGCAGCCGTGATCGCAAATACATCTTCATCGAATCCGGCAGCCACACGACAACCGAGATGCGGTTTGCACCTGCCTCCGACCCGGCGACGTTCACGCTGCTGGCTCCGCGCATCAACGACCAGGAATACTACGCCGATCATCGCAACGGACGCTTCTATATCCGGGTGAACGACACCGGCAAGAATTTCCGTCTGGTTTCGGCAGATGTGAATGCTCCTGGGCGCGAGCACTGGATCGAAGAGCTCCCAGAGGATGCAGAATATCCGCTCGAGGACTTCGATCTCTTCCGCGACTTCGCGGTCGCCTCCGACCGTGTCCTCGGCCTGCCCCGTCTTCGCGTCTTCGGCTGGAGCGGCGAGAAGCTGACATCCACTTCCGAAGAGGTGACCTTCCCTGAGCCAACCTACTCTGCGGGACTGCACGTCAATGCGGTGTTTGCTGCGGCTACCTTCCGCTACAGCTATCAGTCGCTGGTCTCACCGTCGTCGGTCTACAGCTATGACGTCCACACACATTCCTCCACGCTGCTGAAGCAGCAGGAGGTCCCTGGCGGTTTCGATCGTTCCCGTTATGCCTCCGAGCGCATCTGGGCGACAACATCCGACGGCACAAAGATCCCTGTCTCGCTTGTCTATCGTCGCGATGAGTTTATCCGCAATGGTGAGAATCCGCTGTATGTCTACGGCTACGGTTCCTATGGTTACGCACTGCCGGTTGGCTTCAACCCGAACCGTCTTTCGCTGCTCGATCGCGGCCTGGTACTGGCCTATGCACATATCCGTGGCGGCGGTGATCTTGGCGACAAGTGGCACGACGCCGGCAAGATGCAGGCGAAGATGAACACCTTTACCGACTTCATCGCCGCGACCGAGCACCTTGTCGCCGAAGGCTATGGTGATCCAAAACGAGTCGCCATCGAAGGCGGCTCCGCGGGCGGCCTGCTGATGGGCGCGGTCACCAATCTTCGCCCTGATCTCTTCAGCGTTGTGCTGTCACATGTGCCCTTCGTCGATGTGATGAACACCATGCTGGATGACTCGCTTCCGCTCACCGTCGCCGAGTATGAGGAGTGGGGCAATCCTAACGAGCCGGAAGCGTTCGCCACCATGCGCGCCTATTCGCCATACGACAATCTGAAGCCAGGCGATTACCCGACGATGCTGGTGAAAACCAGCCTGAACGATTCGCAGGTGATGTACTGGGAGCCGGCCAAATATATCGCCAAGCTGCGCACTCTGAAAAAGAACGACACTCCGCTACTGCTTGAGACCAACATGGACGCGGGTCACGGCGGAGCTTCCGGCCGTTATGACTACCTCAAGGAAATCGCTTTCGACTACGCCTTCCTGCTGACCCAGTTGGGGGTTGAGAAACGATGACAAGAAAGAGAGCATTTTTTGCGGTGGCTGCGGCTGCCATGATCTCCATGACCACACCAGGCCAAACACCACAGACACCTCACAAATGGGCCATCGTCATTCACGGAGGCGCCGGCGTCATCGAACGAAAGAATATGACACCCGAGGCCGAAAAGGCCTACCGCGCGGCTCTCGACAAAGTGCTGCAGACGGGCGCGGACGTGCTGGCCAAAGGCGGATCTTCCCTTGATGCCATCGAAGCCTCAATCGAACTGATGGAAGACGATCCGCTGTTCAACGCCGGACGCGGCGCCGTCTTTACCGCTGCCGGACGCAATGAACTGGACGCTGCCATCATGGACGGCAAGACCCTGAACGCAGGGGCGGTCGCCGAAGTCACCCGCACCAGGCACCCTATCTCGCTGGCACGCGCGGTCATGGAGAAGTCGCCGCACGTCATGCTGATCGGTAGCGGAGCCGATGAGTTCGGTGCCGACCACGGCCTGGAGCAGGTTGACCCAAGCTACTTCTTCACCGAGCGCCGCTGGCAGCAGCTTGTAAAGGCGCTCAAGGCCAAGGGCAAACCGATTCCTCCGCGCCCGGCAGGCGCTCCTCCCGAGCCAAAGGAACCGATCTCTTTCCTGCAACCCGATGAGTTGCCTGCTGCGGCGTGGCCCGATGAAAGCCAGACGCACAAGTACGGTACCGTTGGAGTCGTCGCTCTCGACCGGGACGGCAATGTGGCCGCCGGCACTTCCACAGGAGGCACAAC
>NZ_JBFRCY010000213.1:0-8592 GCF_052113305.1 Terriglobus sp. YAF25 | reverse complement strand
TGTTGTGCCTGGGAGCTGAGATGAAACGCTCATGGTGGAAGTGTGTCTGGCTGCTGGTGGTTCTGGCAGTGAGTGTCGCCGGTCAGGCGCAGCAGACGGGAACGATTCGCGGTCTTGTGACGGATCCTGATGCAGCGGTGGTGCCTGGCGCGACGATTACCGCGACAGCGGCTAACGGAAAGGCTTTGACGGCGCAGAGCAAGGGAGACGGCAGCTACTCCATCTCCAACGTGCCGGCGGGCAGCTACTCGATCACGGTGACGATGTCCGGCTTCGGTTCGTTCGTGCGTCAAGGCGTGCGTGTGGCCGCGGGCCAGTCGCTCAATCTGGACGTCAAGCTGGCGATCGCCGAAGCTAATGCTGAGGTGAACGTCACCACGCAGACCAACCAGGTCAGCGTGGACGCTGACTCGAATGCCAGCGCCACGGTCATCAAGGATAAGGACCTGGACGCGCTCTCTGACGATCCGGACGAGCTCCAGAACCAGCTCTCGGCCCTTGCCGGACCTTCGGCCGGACCGAACGGCGGGCAGATCTACATCGACGGCTTTACCGGCGGCACGCTGCCTCCGAAGTCATCGATTCGTGAGATTCGCGTCAATCAGAATCCGTTCTCGGCAYAGTACGACAAGCTGGGCTTCGGTCGCGTTGAGATCCTCACCAAGCCGGGCACGGATAAGTTCCGCGGCAAGATCTATGCGACAAATCTGAATGATCTGTCGACGATCTGCGCTCCGGGAACCGTCGGCTGCCTTACCGGCACCTACGCCGGCAGCGCGATTAATCATCCTCAGAAGCGGTGGGAGATCAGCCCGCGCGTCGACTTTGCTCTCTCTGACAAGAACACCCTGACCATCCGTTTCCAGCACGAGCAGGGGACTAACAAGAACAACAACATCGGCACGTTCGTTCTGCCTACACGCGGACAGAACTCGACGGCCCAGGAAGATACCATCCAGATCAGCGACTCGCAGATCATCAGCCCCAAGGTCGTCAACGAGACCCGTTTCGAGTGGCAACGTACGAATGCGGCTGCGACTGCTCTGAATCCAAGTCTCGCCGGCCTCAATGTCTCAGGCGGTATGAGCACCGGCGGCTCCACCAGCGGCAACTCCAATGTGACGGATAGCCACTTCGAGCTGCAGAACTATACTTCCATCGCTCTGCAGAAGCACTTCTGGCGGTTTGGCGGGCGCCTGCGTACTACCGAGGAGAGCGCTTACTCGACGGCTAACGCAAACGGTACATTCACCTACGCCACCATCCAGGACTACGCAGCTGGCCATGTCAATCAGTATGCGGTTTCGACTATCAACCAGGCCACTGTCTCCTCGCGTGTGACGGACGTTGGTCTTTACGTTGAGGATGACTGGAAGATCCGTCCCAACCTGACGCTCAGCGCGGGCATGCGTCTCGAGACCCAGAATCAGATCGATTCGAATCACGACATCGCTCCGCGTGTCGCGCTCGCCTGGGGTATCCCGAACAAGCACGGCTCGCCCAAGACAGTCGTCCGCATCGGATACGGTATCTTCTACGACCGTTTTGACCTCACGCAGGTCATGAACGTTGTCCGCCAGAACGGCACCAATGTTCAGACCACGACGTTCAGCGCACCGCAGGGCGGGTATCTCAATTGCGGCCCCAGTAACCCGCAAGCCTGCAGCAGCAGCAGCGGCACAGGCGGGAAGAATACGGTCTACACCATCGGGGATACCCGCTCGGCATACATCATGCAGTTCGCGGGTGGCGTCGACCAGCAGGTCGGCAAGGCCTCCATCTCGGTGAACTACCTGAACTCGCGTGGTGTGCACCAGTACCTGAACCGCGCCTTCGCCAACACTGCCACCAACATGATCAACTACCGCTATGATTCTGGCGGCGTCTTCAACCAGAACCAGATCTTCGTCAACGGCAACATGCGGCTGAGCAATACCGTCTCGCTCTTTGGCTTCTACTCACTCAACTACGTCAACGGTAATGCGTCCGGCGCCACGTTTATTCCGTCGCGCGCGACGGATACGAAAGCCGACTACGGTCGCACTCAGTTCGACGTGCGCAACCGCATGCTGATGGCCGGTAACATTAACTTCAAACACGGCTTCTCGGCCAGCCCGTTCCTGGTGGCAAGTTCAGGAAACCCGTACAACATTCTGGCCGGCAGAGACCTGAACGGCGATTCGGTCTATAACGACCGTCCGGCATGGGCCAACTCGGGCAGCGCCAACCTCGCGGGCGCCTGCACCAGTGCCGYGGCTCTGCAGACGGGGGGCGGCCGTGGCCAGGGTGGTCCGGGAGGTGCTGGTGGACCGTTTGGCGGAGCCAGCTCCGGCCACAGGTACACCGTCAACTTCGCTATCCAGGCCAACAACCTCCTGAACGTGGTGAACTACGGCTCTCCTGTCGGCACGGTGACCTCGCCGCAGTTCGGCCGGTCGAACTCGATCGGTGGCGGCGGCTTCATGGGCCCCGGCGGTTCCAGCAACGCAGTACGCCGCCTCACCCTGCAGATGGGCTTCAACTTCTAAACGCAATCGAAGTGAATAAGGCGCGGCTATCAGCCGCGCCTTATTCACTTCAGGGCGCTGTGTCTACGGAGATTGGGCTAAGCGGTCTTCTCTATCAGGTCGATGTTTGTAACCGATCCTTCGGGGAAGTCGACCCGGAGCTCAAGTGTGCCGCCTAGCGCTTCGACGTAGCTTCGCAACGTGCTGATGTACATATCGCTGCGGGCTTCGATCTTTGAGACCGCACCCTGTTCGATGTTCATTTTTGCTGCAACTGCCGCTTGGGTGAGATGACGTGCTTTGCGCAGCTTGTCCAATGGCATTGCTGCGATGTCTTCGGCGAGTTGCTTACGCAGGCGCCCCTGAACGTCTGCGGGTAACTTTGAGCGAAGTGCCTTCCAGGTAGTAGTCGCCATTTGCTGATTCCTCAACCGAGCTGAGCTCCTGCATGCTCACATGCTTCTGAGTTCAATATCGTTTTTCTACTTTCTCCAGACTTTTCAGATGCTCCGTGTAGAGGCGTTCAGCTACAGGGAGCATCTTTTCGTACCACCGGCTATCGCCAGTCTTATCACCGCCCACTAGCATTAAGGCGACGCGACGTGGGTCGAAGGCAAAAAGCATACGGTAAGGGCGGCCTTCGTGCTGCGCCCGCAGTTCTTTCATGTTCGGGAAGATCGAGCCCTTCAGAGTATCTGCGTGAGGGCGCGAGAGCGAAGGCCCAAGCGCTTCCAGCAGATTGATAGCCCGGGCAACGGATTCCTGTTCCTCGACGGTAAGGCTGACCCACCATGCTTCGAACTCTGCGGTGATCTCAATTTCCCAACTCACTGATAAATTATGTACCGTAATATATATTCCATCAAGTACATAATTGAACTGAGATGCCGGCTGCAGTCAAGGTGCGGCTCGGGAGCTAGAGCATTTCTCCTGTAGGTGTAGTGTAGGGATTCGTTATCTATGGGCGTTTTCCGCAATGAAAACGCCGCTGCACTCCCCTTCCGGGCTACCCAGCAACAGGAGAAATGCTCTAACTCCTAGGCCACCACAACAGTCTTCCGATTCATAAACTCGTGCATTCCCACGGCTGAAAGCTCACGGCCGAAACCCGACTGCTTTACACCACCGAACGGCAGGCGCGGGTCGCTGGCGACCATGGCATTGATGAAGACTGAACCCGCCTGCAGATCGGCGACAAAGCGCTGCTGTTCGACCGGGTCGTGGGTCCAGGCAGAGGCCCCAAGGCCGAAGGGCGTGTCGTTGGCAACCTCAATCGCTTCGTCCACCGAGTGGACGCGGAAGAGCAGCGCGACCGGACCGAAGATTTCTTCTCGATAGACCGGTGCGGTACGCGACAGGCCAGCGATCACGGTGGGTTCGAAGTAGTTGCCCTGGTCCACCATCATGCGTTCGCCGCCGGTGATGAGCAGAGCTCCGGCGTCGATACAGGCCTGCACCTGGGCTTGTACCTCTTCAAGGCCTTTCGAAGTTGCCAGCGGGCCGACGTCGGTCTCATCGAGCAGGGGATCGCCGACCTTCAGGTTATCCATACCGGCGGAGAAGCGCTCCTGGAACTCGTTGTAGATGCTCTCGTGAACAATAAAACGCTTAGCCGCGATGCATGACTGGCCGTTATTGATGGTGCGCGCCTTGATGGCGGTGTCGATCGCAACGTTCAGGTCGGCTGAGGGCATCACGATGAACGGATCGGAGCCGCCGAGCTCCAGCACGGTCTTCTTGATCAGCTTGCCTGCCTGTGCGGCCACGGCCGAGCCGGCGGGATTGCTGCCGGTCAACGTGATGGCGGCGACCCGCGGATCGTCGATGACCTTGGCCACGTCAGACGACTCAATGAGGAGCGCCTGAAAAACGCCACGCGGGAAGCCGGCGCGGCGGGTGAGAGCCTCAATCGTGAGAGCACACTGGGGCACGTTCGATGCGTGTTTCAGAAGACCGGCGTTGCCTGCCATCAGCGCCGGAGCCAGGAAGCGGAAGACCTGCCACAGAGGAAAGTTCCAGGGCATGATGGCGAGGACGACGCCCAGCGGATCGAAGCGGACGTAGCTGCTGGAGGCCTCGGTCGGGACCGCCTCGGACGTGAGGAATTTAGCGGCGTTCTCGGCATAGAAGCGGCAGGCGGTGGCGCACTTCTGTGCCTCGGCGCGGGCAGCACGGATGGGCTTGCCCATCTCCAGCGTCATCAGGCGCGCCAGCTCTTCCGTTTCATCTTCGATAAGAGAGGCCAGCTTACGCATGCAGAGCGCGCGATGCTCCAGCGGCACCTCCTGGTACGCCTTCCACGCGGAGGCGGCGAGGGCCAGTTTGGCTTCCAGTTGTTCCGGGGGCAGGGCATCGAAGTGCCGCAGCGTTTTTCCTGTAGAGGGATTAATGGAGAGAATTGGCATGCGCGTCTGTGTTCCTATTGTGCCGCAAGCCGTGCCATGGCGGCTGCAAGGACGCTAACTCCGGTGCCGATTGCCTCTGGAGAGRCATACTCATCCGGGCGATGCGAGACGCCGTTGCGGCAGGGAATGAAGATCATCGCAATGGGAGAGAGGCGCGCCATGAAGAGCGAGTCGTGGTACGCGCGGCTCACCATCTTCTTGTATGGGATCTTCGCATCGCGGCAGACCTCTTCCAGCGTGGCCACGATCGTGGCATCGCTGGTTGCCGGCGGGTCGGCATTGACCAGCTCTTCGCGGATAATGACACCACGTTTCGCCTGGATGGCGGCGATATCGCGGCGGACGGCTTCGATGACAGACTCGCGGCGTGCCGGATCGATATCGCGCAGATCGAGTTCCAGCGTCACGCGGCTGGGTACTGAATTCACCGCGCCGGGATGGATCTGAGCCGTTCCCACCGTGCCAACCGTATCGATCGCGCCGGTGGCCAGAGTATTACGCTCGACCGAGAGGATAACCTCGGCGGCGGCGCAGAGCGCGTCCTTGCGATTGGGCATCAGCAGCGCCCCCGCGTGTCCGCCGAAACCTTCCAGGTGGAACTTATAGCTGGCAGGCGCCGCGATGGCGGTAACGATGCCGATGGGCAGGCCCTCCCGCTCAAGCAGCGGGCCTTGTTCGATGTGCAATTCCAGCCAATGTTGGTAGTAACCGGCGGGCAGCTTCACGGTATCGAGACCGCCAGGGAAACCGGCAGCCGTACGGACCTCTTCCAATGTGCGCTCGTGTTTGTCGAGGAAGGCATCGGCCTTTTCCGGTGAGAGAGTGCCCGACAACAGGCGCGAGCCAAGACAGCCGATGCCGAAACGTGTCGGCTCCTCGGAGGTAAACATCAGGAGCTCGACCGAGCGCTTTGGTTGGAAGCCCGCCTCCTTCAGCGCGCGGATCGCTTCCAAACCGCCAAGCACGCCCACCGTACCGTCGTACATGCCGGCATAAGGGATCGCATCTGTGTGCGAGCCGGTACCGATGGGCGCAAGTGTCGGGTCAGAGCCTTCCCAGCGGAAGAAGATATTGCCGACAGCGTCGCGGCGAATGCTGAGGCCGGCCTTCTCAGCCAGCGTCTCCAGGAAGGTCCGCGCTTCCAGATCGGTGCTGGTGAAGACGACGCGTGTGACTGCGGTGCCTTCCTCGGAGGGGGGAGCATCGGAGAAGCTGGCGAGGTCTTCCAGCTCCGACGACAGACGGTCAAGGTTGACGGCGATCTTCATGCGAGCGGGTGCCGGTTCCAGTCTTTGTAGATGAGGTATTTTGCCGGTTCTTTGCCAAGCGCTCCGAACCACTGCGGGCAGTACGGCGCCATGTAGATGAAGTCGCCCGCAGTCACCGGATACCACTGATCGGCGAGCTTGTAGATGCCTCCGCCGGTCATCATCAGCAGGCCGTGTTCCATGACGTGAATCTCGGTCTGCGAGAGCGCGGCGCCGGGCTTGTAGCTCATGGTGTTGACGGCGAAGTCGAAGCCCGTATCGCCGGCCARTAGCGCGCGCACCTGTAGATCTTCATCACCGTTCAACGCGCTGGAAGCAACTTTGGTCTCATCCCCGACCAGAAGCGCAGGGCCTTCTACACCGTCGATCACCTGGTATTTCTTTTCGATGACAGCAAGCCTTGCCGGCTGTGTGCTGGTGATGCTGTGTTCAAGATCTTCGGGAATGTAGGCGTATCCGTTGGCGTTCAGCGTGTACCGCCGGCCTTCGGCTACCAGGCAGACGCTGCCTTCGAGCACGTAGAAAAAGCGCTGTGCGGCCGCCTGGCCGAGCAAGCCGTCAGCGGCCATCTCCGCCGTGTACTGGGTAAAACCGGCGCCTGCGGCCGGCGAGACGTGCACGATGGCAACCGCGTTGTGCATTCCCGGAAAGGGGGAGCGAATGAAGCTGTCCGGCGTGAGCAGAAAGTGATCACCAGCGGTGCGGCTGCGAGAGTGTCCCAGGTTAAACATCGGCGATGCGCTCCAGAAACCGGAGTCCGGTTTCAAAGGCTAACTGTACATCGTCTGGGCGCACGGTTTCATCAGGATGGTGGGAAAGACCATTTGGTGTCCGTAAAAAAAGCATGGCCGCCGGCAGCTGAGGAGCGACGACCATGGCGTCGTGGCCGGCTCCGCTGGTCATGGAAAGTGGATTGCACGGTGCCGCTGCTTCGGCAAGCAGGGTGGTCAGCTTCGGGTCCATGGGGACAGCCGGCTGATCGAGCTTTGCCGCGAAGGAGACAACCATGCCGCGCCTCTGGGCAATGGCGTGTGCGGCTTTCAATAGGCTCTCCACGCCGTCATGGCGTACTGCATCATCCGCATGGCGGACGTCGAGCGAGAGAACGGCCTCGCCGGGAATGACGTTGCCTACACCCGGGTGTGGCGAGAGCTGACCGACGGTTGCTACCAGGCCTGGAGTGTTACGGCCCAGCCTTTCGGTGGCGAGGACGAACTCGGCGGCAGCAGCCAGAGCATCATGGCGCAGATGCATCGGCGTGGTGCCCGCGTGGTTGGCTTTGCCGGTAAAGACAAGCTGAAGCCGCGACTGGCCGATGATGGCGGTAACAACCCCGAGCGAGCGGTCTTCATGCTCGAGAACAGGCCCCTGCTCAATGTGAAATTCCAGATAGCCGAAGTGCCCGCTGTGCAATCGGGCATCGCTGCGTTCGTCCGGATTCAAGCCATAAGCGGTTATCGCTTCCCGCACGGATGTGCCCTTGCCATCAATCCGCGCCAGCAGATCATCCGAGAGTTCGCCAGTCAGTGCCTTGCTCCCGATGAAAGGGAAGCCGAAGCGCACACCCTCTTCTTCACTGAAGGCAATGAGCTCGAGGTGAAAGGGCAGCGGAGCCGCCTCTTCCAGGAGTGCCAGGCCAAGCACGATGCCGAGCGGACCATCGAAGGCTCCGGCATTGGGAACAGTATCGAGATGCGACGCAAGGATGAAAGTACGGTCGGTCTCGATAGCAGCCGCACGCACAATACGCAGGTTTCCCGCGGCGTCATAGCGCGCGGTGAAGCCCTTAGCCGCAGCCCAGGCCATCAACTGTTTATTCGCGCACCGCATCGCCGGAGAAAGATACGTCCGCGTCGTCTCGCCGGCAACATCAGTGATGGCGGCGAGTTCGCGGCAGCGAGAGAGAATGAGATCGGAAGTAGACATGCTAGTTGCTAAAGTGTCTCGGCAGTTCAACAAACCCCTACTCTGGGTGCCCCATTCACGCGTAGCGTGAGTGGGACTGGTGAGCCCCAAAACCTAAATGAATTCGAGCTGTGCTCGAATATCCCGCCCATCGCGATACCACCCCAACGAACGAGGTCCGTTGGGGACCCCGATATGCGATGGATGGGGCACCCAGTTTCAGGGGCAGTTCGTCGATACTCCCTAGTCGTTTGATTTGCCACTGCGCGTATAGAGAAATCTGCTTTACTCATTTTCCTAACCCGGGTGCCCCACCCTCGCGGAGCTAGGGTGGGAGGATAAGTACAACACGCGATCTGCTGAAATCAACCAGGAACTAGCAACCAGCAACTAGCAACTAGAGCTTGTTCGCACTACATGCGAACAAGCGTCGCCGCTATCGTCCCATGGGGTTCGTCCGTCGGGACGAAGATCTCGTTATTGTTCTTCACGCCGAAGCGGTCGCGC
>NZ_JBFRCY010000212.1:0-15374 GCF_052113305.1 Terriglobus sp. YAF25 | reverse complement strand
GAGTGGGACTTTGGTTCAACCGATTGAACGTTGAAACCAGAGAGCGAAGGTTCTGGCCTTTGTGCTTGTCAGCCGGCCCGAGGGATAAACGATCCAAAGATCGATTCGCGGTAGCTCCCACTCGGTAAGGATAGGGACTACCTCGCCCGAGGCGATCTCCGGTTGGAACATCCAGCGGGAGGCGATGGCGAAGCCCTGGCCGGCGATGACCGCAGCGCGTACCCCTTCGGCCGCGTTTAGCGCGAGCCTTCCCTGGATGCGCACGCGAAGACTGGAGGAGTGACGCGTGAACAGCCACTCCTCGCCACCGGTGCCGTGGTTGTAGATCACGGCCTCATGCCTGCGCAGATCGGATGGCCGGGAGGGGATGCCTCTGCGCCGCAGGTAGTCAGGGCTGGCCAATACCAGGCGCTCTCCGCTGGCAATCTTTTTGGCCTTGAGCGCGGAGTCGGCGAGTACGCCCATGCGAATGGCTATGTCGATGTTTTCTGCCAGCAGATCGATCGGCCGGTCATCCATCACGACTTCGAGATCGAGTTTGGGATGGGCTTCGAGGAACTCGTTGAGTCTGGGAACCAGATGCAGCCGGGCGAAGGTTACGGGCGCATAAACGCGAAGCCGTCCGGATAATCCTTTGCCCGCGCTCTGCGCTGCGGCCTCCGCTTCGTTTGCCTCTGCGAGAGCGCGAAACGCACGTTCATAAAATGCCTTGCCGGCCTCGGTCTGTGTCAGGCGGCGGGTAGAGCGTGCCAGAAGGCGGACGCCAAGCCGGGTTTCGAGCGAGGTGATGCTCTTTGAGATGGCGGGCTGGCCGACCTTGAAATCGCGTGCGGCGGCAGAGAACGACCCCGTCTCGACGACGCGCACAAATACTTCCATCTCCCGCAGGCGGCTCATATTTATTCCAATCCGGAATAGATGATATTGCCTGCAGCGGTCTATTCGCGAGATTAGCGGCTCCACTAGATTCATCCGTGGACCCCATTTCCCTTAAGGAATCAGAGAGCTATGAGCAGCCCTTCCTCGCAACAGCCTGAAACGTACGACCTGGTGATTATTGGAAGCGGCGCCGGAGCAAAGCTATCCGCGTGGACATTTGCAAGCCGTGGACAACGCGTTGCTGTGATCGAGCGGAAGTACGTCGGCGGAGCCTGCCCGAACATTGCCTGCCTTCCCAGTAAGAACATCATCCACACCGCGCAGGTGGTCGAGTATGCGCGGAGAGCCGAAGAGTTTGGTATCCGCATGAGCGAGATGGAAGTCGACATGCCGGCGGTGAGGGAGCGCAAGCGTCGCATGGTCGCGGGCCTCGTGGAAACCCATCTCGACCTCTATCGCCACAGCGGAGCCGAGCTGATCATGGGGACTGCCCGCTTTATAGGTCCCAAGACTGTGGAGGCAACGCTACAGGACGGAAGCAAGCGGGTACTGACGGGCAAGAATGTCATTATCGGCACCGGGACGCATGCTGCGGTCGACCAGACCCCAGGGCTTGCGGAAGCACAACCACTCACCCATGTCGAAGCTCTGGAGCTCGATCATGTGCCGGAGCGCCTGATCGTCCTTGGAGGTGGATACGTCGGTCTGGAGTTCGCGCAGGCCATGCGGCGGTTTGGCAGCAAGGTGACAGTAATCGACCATAACAGCCGAGTACTGCATCGCGAGGACGAGGACGTTACCGAGGCGCTCTACAGCATTCTTCGTGATGAGGGAATCGAGTTTGCTCTCGGGACGCCGATTCAAAAGGTAACGGGAGTCTCCGGGCAAAGGGTAAAGATCTTTCTCCATCGACCGGACGGCGAAGCGGTCCGATCCTGAGTTCGCGCGTGTTGGGTTGAGCGAGACCGAAGCCAAGGCGAGGGGGATACGCTATCGCCTCTTCCGGGCGCCGATGGCAGCGGTGCTGCGCGCAAGGGCGTTGATGGAGACCAAAGGATTCATGAAGGCCCTGGTGGGAGATGACGATCGGATTCTAGGTTTCTCAGGATTAGGTACTGGTGCGGGAGAGGTAATGTCGGCAGTCCAGATTGCGATGATGGCGGGCCTGCCGTATACCGCGCTTCGCGATGCGATGCTGGCGCATCCCACTCTTGTCGAGGGAGTGCACATGCTTTTCGAGTCAGAGCCGACGACTCCGGCACGTTGATCGTCTGCTGTTTCTGTCATAGATCCGCAACAGTTGCCACGCTTTCAGGTTACGGCGCTGCCTCCTGATGCATCGATCGCGGAGGCATGGAGCACGCACTGGCGGGAATACCTGATGGAGGCGGCACAGACTGGGGCGCTGCTGTTCTGCATCGGGCTGTTCGCAGCGCTGCTCTATAGCGGAGCTGCATTCGCGGTTGGTGCGCTGACGATCTTGTACTAAGGGTTCTGCGTGAACCCGGCACGGTCGTTCGCGTCCGCATTCTTCGCGTGGATATGGCGTGGACTATGGATTTACTTTGTAGCTCCGGTAGGTGGTGCAGTATGCGCCGCGGTGTTGTATGCCAGATTGCTGGGAAGAGACCATGTTTATTGCGCGAAGGTCTTTCATGACACCAGGTCGACGTGTCCGTTCCGCTGCAGTTTTCTGGAACTGCTGCATGGTGAAGATAGCGAGAGCGGAGGATGACACCGAACTGATGGTAGATTGGGTTCCGAGCAAAGGCGGCTCTTTCTATGAACTGGAGAATTGCTGGGGCGGGTTTATTGCTCGCACTCCCCTGCATGCTGCACGCACAGACGGTAACACCGCAAACGGATCGGGGATTGAAAGATCCGCCGCCGGCAAAACCTTTATCGGGTGACCGGCCGCAGGCGATCGCTGATGGGCGGCAGCTTGAAACACCGAATTCCGGTGACGTAGTGGCGGTGCTGGATGCACTGCCGGAGCACGCAATTGTGCCGCCGAAGAAGCCACGGCGCATTCTCGTCTATGCCTATGCCGACGGCTGGGTGCACTCCTCCATTCCGCTGGCGGCTCGGATGGTGGAGGAGATGGGAAAGAAGACCGGCGCCTGGACCACCACCATCACCTACAACCCGGTCGACATCACGCCTGAGAACCTGGCGTATTTCGACTGCGTCTTCCTGGATCAGACGACTGGCGCTTTCCTCGATGACAAGAAGGACTCCGCAGTGACAGAAGCTCGTCGCAAGGCGTTGCTGGAGTTTGTGCACAGCGGGAAGGGAATTGTCGGCGTGCACGCCGCGTCAGACTCGTATCACGGCCATGCAGCCGAAGAGGCCGGCGCTCCCGCGAAGCTGATCGGGACATGGCCGGAGTGGAATAAGGCGATTGGCGGATTCTTCAAGTTCCACTGGCTGTATCCGCAGATGGTGACAGTGAAGATCGACGATCCGAAGAGTCCGCTGACGGCGATGTTCCACGGCAAAGAGTTCACTATTCACGATGAGATCTATACCTATGCGCAGGACTCGTTCTCGCGCAAGAATGTGCATGTGCTGACCAGCATCGACTACGCCAAAATGAGCGATGCCGATAAGGCGAAGGAGTCGGCGGCAACGAAGCGCACGGATGGGGATTATGCGTTGAGCTGGATTCGGCGCGAGGGTAAAGGCCGCGTGTTCTATGAGGCGCTGGGCCACAACGAACATGTGTACGCCATGCCCGTATTTCTGCAGCATATGCTGGCGGGGATTCAGTATGCGCTTGGTGATCTTGATGCGGATGATCGCCCGAGTGTCTCGAAGTAAGAGAACCTTGGTGGCACGCGTTAAAAGTTGAAAGTTAAAAGTTGAAGAGGTACGGCATTGGTGGGTTGATCGTTATGCCCCACCTGAGCATATCGATACATTGGGAATAGTCCATGCACTGGGTGCCCCATGTCCCTCGGGGACATGGGCCCGGCCTTCACTTTCCTGGGTGCTCGTATGTGGTCTGAATCAAACGTTAGGTTCCAGAAATATGGTCGCGCGAAGCGCGATACCCCACGCTAAACCCCAGCGAACAAGTTCGCCTGGGACCCCATTCTTCGCGATAAAGCTGCGAAGAATGGGGCAACGAGTGTCTACTACTTCCGAATTCGTCGATAGCCGTTGTTTCCTGCCTAGCCTGGGGGCCAGTGCATCTGGCGGCCGCCGAGGATGTGCAGGTGCAGATGGCCTACGGTCTGGCCTCCATCGGGGCCGGTGTTGATGACGGTGCGGAAGCCATTCGTCAGACCGAGTTGTGCAGCAATCGTGGGTACGGCACAGAGCAGCTCCGCCATGGTTCCGGCGTCTTCACTGCAAATGGCTGCGAGTGAGTTGATATGGCGGCGCGGGACCAGAAGAATGTGCGTGGGCGCCTTGGGGTCGATGTCGTGGAAGGCGAGAAGGTTCGCGTCTTCGTAGACCTTCTTGGCGGGAATCTCGCCGGCGACGACTTTGCAGAAGAGACAATCGGAAGCCATGGAGGGATTGTAAAGGGGTTGGGGAAGGGGAGGGGTGTGCCAGTCGTTGGCGTGCGTGGCGCGCGTTAAAAGTTGAAAGTTAAAAGTTGAAGACGTGCTGCATGGGTGGGGGTGAGTACTA
This sequence comes from Terriglobus sp. YAF25, assembly GCF_052113305.1. Taxonomy (NCBI): domain Bacteria; kingdom Pseudomonadati; phylum Acidobacteriota; class Terriglobia; order Terriglobales; family Acidobacteriaceae; genus Terriglobus; species Terriglobus sp. YAF25. The sequence continues at coordinate 10,856 of NZ_JBFRCY010000212.1, read as the reverse complement.
TGCCCAATCTCGACTGGGCCTCGCTTTGCGAGAAACCCAAGTCCGAAAAGCGGACCTGGGTCACCCGGTTTTGTGGCTATTCGAAGCATGAAAAGCCCGGCGGTGGGCCGGGCTTTGTTGAACTGATCTGATTCTTTACTTCGATTCGTTCTTGAAGACCTGTTCGGCGAAGTAGTTTCTTACCTTGGCTTCGTCGCGCAGCATCTCGAAGTAGGCGTTCTTCAGAAGCTGAGAGCGGCCGTCTTTCAACTGCTGGCGGATGGCCTGCTGCACGGCAGGATCGTTCAGGTTGCGCTGGCCGGCGGGCTCGCGGGAGACCAGCTTGAAGATGGCGTAGCCGATCACGCGCTTCGATCCAGGACCTTCGGGGACCGGGATGATGTCGGTCACCTTGCCGGGCGTCAGCTTCGAGATGGCGTTGAATAGATCAGCGTCAGACCGGAGCTGAGACTCGGAGAAGAAGCCCATGTCGCCGCCGTTGGGAGCGGTCTGGGAACTCTCAGAGAAGTTCATCGCCAGCGTTCCAAAGTCCTCGCCAGAGTCGAGGCGGTTCTTCAAAGCCTGGATCTTCTTTTTGGCTTCAGTATCGTTACCGGCTTTGCTGGCCTGCAGGTTCGAGATCTGCTGCTGCTGTGGGGCCGGCTGCGAGGTGACGATGATCTGCGCCAGGTGGTACTGGGTCTCGATCAGGTTGAACTCGGCCTTGTGCTGGTTGTAGTAGCTGGAGACATCGCCATCGGAGACGGTGATGCGGGAGTTGATCTCCTTATTCAGCAGCTTCTCGGTGGTGAGCGAGCGGCGGACATCGCGCTTCAGRTCGTCCAGCGTAAGACCAGAGTCCTTAAGGTGCTGATTGAACTGCTCTTCGCTGACCGGCGCCTTCATCTCGGCCACCTTCGCGTCTACCTCTTCATTGGTGGCGGTCAGGTTCATTTTGGCGGCGCGCTGCTGCAGGATCTCCTCGTCGATCAGGTTGCGGAGGACGTTGAGGCGCATGGAGTCGGCCTGTTCCTGCGAGGGCGTCTGCTGCGAATCGCCGAGCTGGCCTTTGTAATACTTCTCCAGTTCAGCCTTCGCGATCGGTTTGCCGTTGATGGTGGCGACGACATCAGCCGCCGGCTGGCGATTGCAGCCAACAGCGACGAACGTGAGCAGAAGCATTCCGGCGAGCGTATGTTGCTTGGTAAGACGTGGCACGTTAGACCTTGATCTCCAGCTTAGTTGCCGGCCGGCTTCTGCGCGGCAGGCGGATCGACGGGCGCCGGAGGGGGAGTGACTCCCGCAGCCAGCAGCGCGCCATCGATCATTTTATAGACATATTTGAGAGGAAGCGCGCCGGCAAGACGTTCTCCGTTGATGAATAGTTGCGGCGTGGCGTCGACCCCGAGGGAGTCGCCCTCCTTAATAGAGGAGGTCACGGCGGAGTCATCCTGTTTCGCGATGCAGGCGTTCAGCTTCTCGAGGTTGACTTTCTGCTTCACGGCCTCATCCCGGGTCCACTTGTCGAGAAGCTCGGTTGCGGGCTTCACAGCATCTGCCGGTTTGGYGTCCTTATCGGCAGAGGGCTTGAGCGGCGGAACGTCGGCGTAGTGCGCGTGGACGTTATCGACCAGCGACCAGTAGCCAGGGGCGGACTGCTCGGCCAGGCAGTTGGCGTCAACGGCGGCGTGTACGGCCCAGGGGTGTTGGCCCAGAGGGAAGTCTTTATAGACGACGTGAATTTTGTCACCGTAGCGCTCCAGGATGGCGGGGAACAGCTGCGCATGCATGCGGGCGCAGAAGGGGCACTGCAGATCGTCGTAGATCACGATGTGGACCGGGGCTGACGCTGGACCGCCGCGGGCGGGGCGGTTGCCGTCGCTGATTCCGGCGCCGGGGTCCTGCGGAATGTCATAGCGGTTGAGCTGCGCGAACGTCTTGCCGTCCTGCGAGATCAGGAAGTCGAAGTTTTTGGTGGCGGCAGCATTCTGTTCCGCTTCGAGATTGGTGAAGGTGACTGTCACCGTATCGAAACCCGGCATCTCCGATTTCCTGCGTTCCCCCACGGTCACGTCGTAATAGGCGGGGACGTTTCCTATATATGTCCTGGGTGTATGTTCTGGGCGATTATCACCCTCCCCATTTGCCCCTCCATTTCCCCGTTCGCTGCACGATTCTGCCATTCGGGGCAGAAACCTATGCTTTCGGTTCCACAGGCCGTAGCCTGATCGTGCTGTAAACCGCTTATTGGAAAGGGCCTAGGTCCGGAGCGGAACCAGCTGACACACTCGCGCGGGATGCGCGCTGCGTCTAGACTCAAGGAATTCGCGTCTGGATAGAGGAAACGCCTCATCCAACGCTGTTTTACAAGACCAAACCGACCCAATCCGAGAGGGAGCGAAATGGCAAGAGCCACCAAACTGGCAGAAAAGACAATCACTTACGCGGCCAAAGGCGCGTGGGCGATCTTTGACAAGCTGAACAGCATCAGCCCCAACGCATCGTTTACACCGAAGTGGAGCGACAAGCCGCTGCTGAAGAGCTACCAGAAGGAGAAGCCTCCCCTTGGCTGGCCGCGTACGACCGATTCTCTCTGCCCGAAGTGCGTTCCTGAGATCCGCCAACAGATCCTGGACGGCAAGCTGCCCCACGAGATCCTGCTGAACGAGAAGGTCGGCGAGATCAAGGCTCAGATCATTGAGCGCGACGGCAAGATCCTGATGGTCAAGGATTGTCCGAAGCACGGTCACTTTGAAGACGTCATGTCCATTGACCCGGCCATGATGAAGCACCTCGAGGACGTCTTCCCGGGCCGCGACATCCGCGCCCACAATGACACCAAGCTTCACAACCACGGCACCTCGACCGTGACGCACGGCCGCGGTTCGGTTCTGACTATCGACCTGACCAACCGCTGCAACATGATGTGCGACCCCTGCTTCATGGACGCCAACCAGGTGGGCTTCGTTCACGAACTGACGTGGGACGAGATCAAGACCATGCTGGATAACGCCATCACCATCAAGCCGCGCCGCCAGATGTCGGTGCAGTTTTCCGGTGGTGAGCCGACGCTGTCGCCCTACTTCCTGGACGCCGTCGCCTATTCCCGCAAGGTGGGTTACAACTCGGTGCAGGCTGCGACCAACGGCATCGAATTCGCCAAGTCCAAGGAGTTCGCCAAGGCTGCCGCCGAGGCTGGTCTGCGTTACGCCTACCTGCAGTTCGACGGTATCGGCAACGCCGCCAACTCGCACCGCAAGGTCGGCAATGCGTTCGACGTAAAGCTCCAGGCCATCCATAACCTGCACGAGGCCGGCGTGGACATCGTTCCCGTAACGACCATCGTCAACGGCATCAACAACGAGCAGGTTGGCCGCATCATCCAGTTCGCCCTGGATAACCCGAAAAAGATCAACTTCCTGTCGTTCCAGCCGGTTTCGTTCACCGGCCGTGACGAAGAGGTCTCGGACGAGCGCCGTCACGCACAGCGCTACACTCTGAGCCACCTCGCGCATGACATCCGCAACCAGACCGGTCTGGGTGAGAGCACCCGTGACTGGTTCCCGATCAGCTTCATGTCGACCTTCTCGGACTGGGCCGACCTGGTGCACGGACCGGAGCACGAGTGGGGCCAGCTCTCCTGCGGTTGCCACCCGAACTGCGGTATCGGTATGGCACTGATGATCGACAAGGAAACGAAGGAAGCCGTTCCGGTTACCTCGTTCCTCGATGCCGTACAGCTGGCCAAGGACGTCGCGAAGGTGAACGACGCCGCTCGCGGCAAGTTCCTTTCGATCGTGGGTGTGTCGCTTGCGCTGCTGCGCAACTACGACCCCGCCAAGTCGCCGACCCACTTCCGCATCCTTGACCTGCTGCAGAAGTTCGACAAGTGCTTCGGCGCCACCGGCCGCAACTACGGCAAGGTGACCGGCGACCGCACCATGGCCGATATCGAGAAGYGCCGCGCCGACCGCTGGAACTTCCTGTTCATCGCCGGCATGTGGTTCCAGGATCTGTTCAACTACGACTTCCGCCGCACCGAGCAGTGCATCATCCCGTACGCGACCCAGGAAGGCGAGATCTCCTTCTGCGCGTACAACACCGGCATCGGCTGGCGCAACATCATCGAGAAGATGCACATGACCTCCACCCTCACCAAGTGGTACGAGGAGCATGGCCGTCACGAGATCTTCGCCGGTGGTAAGAAGGTCGGTCTGGAGCGTCAGGACAAGTACGATCTGGTCCTGAACCAGGCTCACGTCGACTCCGCCGCGAACGACACCTTCGAAAAGTCCGGTATCGCCAAGAACGCCCGCGAAGAGAAGATTCGCGCCCGCGACGCCAAGCTGAAGCAGGATGCGCAAAACGCGCAGATGGCCAAGCTCTACCGCAAGGAGATTCTGAAGGAGCAGGAACAGCCCGGCTTCATCTCCCTGGGTGAGATCAAGCCCGCCGCTCCGGCAAAGGTGCAGGACGAAGAGACCGTCGCCGGGGACTAACCGTCCCGGCGTAGGCGCCTTCGGCGCAAAAGCAAAAGGCCGCTCGTGAGAGCGGCCTTTGTCTTTCCGGTTATTCCACCTGTATTGGGTGAACTGTAACCGGAAGGGTTAATATGCCCGTCCATCACTCCGTCTACGGGATAAGTGCGTCTCGTGTGGGGGAATTTGAGGGTCGCACCAGATGTGGTGCAGCTACATTTGTTCTCTGCTTCTGAAACAGGTTCGGCTCTCTTCAGAAGGGAGCGCCCGTCCCATATAATGAAGCTTTCCCCTACATGGATTTGGGGAGGTATTTCCGAGCAGTGAGGACGCGCGTATCTTTTCCGCTAAGTTTCTGAATCAAGCTTTCACGGATGTGCGTTCGCACTCTGGCCGGAACCGCGCGATTGCCTTTGGCAGCCGTGTTCGCGCGGGTATGTTGCTGTTGGGCCTGGGCGTTGTCGCCGCCGGCTCTGCTGCGGCACAAAATGCTGGTTCCACCTTTACCACCGGACCGGTAGCACAGGGCAATCCCAGTGCGCTTTGCTCGATCCAGGTGATCGGCAATCGCCGCATTCCGAAAGAATCCGTTCTGGCCCGCCTGTTCTCGCATGAGGGCGATATCTTCGACGAGTCGATGATCGAGCGCGACTATAACTCGTTGTGGAACACGGGTTACTTTGAAGATCTCCGTGCTGAGAAGCAGCTCAAGCCGAACTGCACCCAGATCATCTGGTACGTGCGCGAAAAGCCCACGGTCAACGACATCAACTACAAGGGTGTGAATGCGGTCACCACCTCGGACATCCTGGAGCGCTTCAAGAAGGCCAAGGTCGGCCTGACGGTGGAGAGTCAGTATGACCCCACCAAGGTGAAGCGCGCCGAGGTTGTGCTGAAGGAGCTTCTGGCCGAGCATGGCCACCAGTTCGCCACCATCCGCACGGTGGTGAAGAACCTGCCTCCGGCACGCGTCTCCCTTACCTTCGAGGTGAAGGAAGGTCCGACCGTGAAGGTGGGGCATATCGACTTTGTCGGCAATGACAACGTGGGTTCGCGGACTCTGCGTCAGGCGATGCGGAACTTGCGGCCTGTGGGTATTCCCAAGTCGATCATCCTGGAAAACATCTTCGCCCGCACCTTCGACGCATCCAAGCTCGACGAAGACGCGCAGCGCGTGCAGATGGCCTACCGTGACCGCGGCTACTTCAAGGCACTCACCTCGGAGCCCAAGACCCGGGTCCGCGACGCCGGCGGCATCAATATCTTCACACTACGTCCGTCGAAGGGTAAGCGCATCGACATTCTGATGCCGGTGGAAGAGGGTAAGCGTTACCGTCTGGGTGGCATCAACTTCACCGGCAACAAAGCCATCACCAACTTGAAGGCTCTGCGCGCGCAGTTTGCGCAGAAGGATGGCGAGTGGTTCTCGGCGACGCTCTTCGGTAAGGGCCTGGAGAATCTGCGTAAGGCATACGGTGGGCTGGGCTACATCAACTTCGTCGGATCGCCCACACCCCGTTTTGACGAAGCGAAGAACCTTATCTTCCTGGACATCGATATCGATGAGGGCAAGCAGTTCAAGGTCTCCCGTATCGAGTTTTCCGGCAATAGCATTACCCGCGACCGCGTAATTCGCCGCGAGCTGATGCTGGAAGAAGGCGCGGTGTACAACGCCCAGGCATGGGAGCTGTCACTGCTTCGCCTGAATCAGTTGAATTACTTTGAGGCGCTGAAGGTCGAACAGGACTCCGAGACCCGCACCAATAACGATGCCGGTACCGTGGACCTGCTGCTGAAGCTGAAGGAGAAGGGCAAGAACTCCATCGGTCTGAACGGCGGTATCTCGGGTGCTTCAGGAAGCTTTGTCGGTCTGAACTATGAGACCAACAACTTCCTCGGCCTGGGTGAGACGCTCTCGGTGCAGGCGAATGCCGGCGATCTGTCGCGCAACCTGAGCTTCGGTTTCACGGAGCCTTACTTCCGCAACAAGCCGCTGTCGCTCGGTCTGCAGGTCTTCCAGTCCAAGTTCGACTACAACCCGTCGAAGGCCTACGGCGCAGCCGGCGGCTCGATCTCGCAGAACCTGTCGCAGGCGCAACAGTCGCTGCTGACTAACTACAACCAGTCATCCACGGGTCTGTCGATCTCGGCCAGCTATCCGCTGCGTAAGCTCTTCAATCGCTCGGGTGTGACACGTATCGGTCTCTCGTACTCGCTGTCGCGGTCGACGATTTCAACGTTCAACGACAATACCCGCAACCTGTTCCAGTCGCTGGCCTTCCGTTCCGGTATCCAGGGATCGAACCAGCTTTCGGGCATTATCAGCTCGGTCATTACGCCTAGCTTCACCTTCTCGTCGATCGACCGTGCAGTCGGTCCGCACTCCGGTAAGGACTTCAACGTCGCGATCCAGGTTGCCGGCGCGGGCGGTAACGTGAAGTACTTCTCGCCGGTTGCTACCTGGCGTCAGTTCTTCCCGATGAAGGGACTTCATATCGATCGTGACGGGCACAATGTGCTCGGCTACCGTATCCAGGTGTCGCACGTTGAGGGCTTTGGTGGCCAGGTGGCTCCGCCGTTCAACCGTGTCTATGGCGGCGGCGAGTCTGACGTTCGCGGTTTCGACGTCCGCTCTTCGTCCCCTTACACCTACATTCCGACCAAGGTGGAGTTCAACCTCACCAATCCGGATGGAACCACGGTGCCGCGCGATCCCACGAACCAGGACCTCGGTGCGATCCATGTTCCGCTGCCGGTCTACCGTCTGGTCTCGGTCGGCGCCGATACCGGCATTACGGCAAACGTGGAATACCGCATCCCGATCGTCAATCAGGTGGTCTTCGCGTTCTTCACGGACTTCGGTTACAACGGCAATGTCCGCGAGTCGCAGCTCCGCCAGTCGGTGCTGGGACAGTCGACCTTCAACAGTACGCTGTACGGCTGCCCTACCATCATCAATGGTTCCTGCTTCGGCGGACAGAAGGTCACCTTCCCACAGGTCCTGAAGGCGGTGCCGGGCACGAACTTTGTACCGCGCATGTCAAACGGCGCGGAGTTGCAGGTCATTCTGCCGATCGTGAACGCTCCGCTCCGTCTCTACTACGCCTATAACCCGCTGCGCCTGTACAAGGATCTGCCGCAGGAGTTGGCTGTGGACCAGGCGACCTACCGCAGCATGTTCCCCAACAATGGCGCCGGCCTGTTCAGCTATGCGCAGGCAATCCAGTTCTACGGAGCTGCCTATCAGCTTCGTGAACCGAGAAAGACCTTCCGCTTGAGCGTCTCCACCACCTTCTAAGAAAAAGCCCGGCGAAAGCCGGGCTTTTCAGTTGCTAGTTGCTGGTTGCTAGTTGCTAGTTGAGACCAAGAACTAAAGCCCCACTCAAGCTCTTCGCTTGATGGGGCTTTTTGCTTCTCAACTAGCAACTGGGAACCAGCAACCAGCAACTAGTAGGCTCGCATGTACATGCGGGAGATGCGGTCGTGCCAGCCCATGCGGTCTTCGTCGAAGAGAGCCCAAAGGTAGCCCAGGCCCAACGGAGCCATCGAGAGCGCCATGGCCAACAGGCGGCGGCGCATCTGGCGGCGTGAAGGGTTCTCATCGGAGAAGGTGCACAGGCCGATGCGGGCATAGCGCATGCCGGCTCGGGCGTAGTGGCGATCTGCTCCGCAGTTACCTCGAAGATACGAAGCTGCGGCGGCTCGGGAGCATCTTCGCGCAGCGGACCTTCGGCCAGCCGGGGACGGGCCTTCTTTGAGGCGACAAGCTGCCGTGGGAACTCGATCAGGTTGGCGCTGAGCGGAGCGATGGGTTCGCTCGATGGCTCCGGAACATACTCCACGACCATCGGCTCGAGTTCGGGTTCCGGCTCGACAATTACCGGCGGATGAACGACCGGCGGATGTTTGATCACCGGAGCTCTGGTTCCATGCTCCCTGGTTCTACGTTCCTGGACCAGAGGTTCGAGCGTAAACGGCTCAAGTACCGGAATCTCAACGACCTCTGCCGAGGCCACGGCCGGAGCGGCGCCATCAACGGTCTCCTCGGGCTCGTCCCACTGCTCGAGTTCCTCCAGCAACTGCTGCTGAGCCTGCGCGATCGCGGCGGCGTTGCGTGCGGCGATCTCAGCCTCGGCACGAGCCTTCTGCATCGCGGCTTCTGCTTCCGCCTGCAGGTAATCGCGGTAGCTCTGTTGTTGTGCGAACCTGCTGGCGACTGCCTCGGCAACGCGGCGCTGCTGCCGGGGCCTGGGTTCGGGAAGACCTTCCATCGGCAGGGTTTGCTGCTGGTCCGCTCGTTGTTTCTTCTGCCGATGGGCGGCAAGCCGGGCGGCTACCTGGTCTTTCCAGGCATCGTCGTCATGAACGGGTTCGAGGGGCAGGGGAGAGGTGGTGCTCACAATTCACTTCCGTTTCTCATCGGGCCGTTCTTTCGACAGCCCTGCAGGCAAATGGGTCCAAGGAAACAAACGTCTCGCTTTCCCGTCTGCATACAATGAAGAGGCGAGGGGGCGCGGAGCCGGATTCCGCATAGCAGTTGCAACCATCGAACGAGTACGGACCTACCAGAGCCATGCAGCACAAACGGAGCCGGACATTCCTGCTGCGAAGTGCCTGCGTCTTCTTAAGTACCACGCTAACGGGGGGAATTTATCCGCAGTTGCATGCACAGCAGGTTCCTACTTCGGCACCTCTGCCCGATACCCCCACGCCGCAGCTCAATTACCCCATCGCGCAGCCGGTAACGGAGCCCGAGGATGTCTCTCACAAACTGACGGTCGAGGCCGACCAAATGACCCGCAACGGCGATGAATACACGCTGACGGGCAACGTAGAGGTCCACTACAACGGGTATACGGTCACCGCCGAAAAACTGTCATTCAACCAGGAGACAGGGGAGGCGGTCTCGGACGGTCACATCCGGGTCAGCGGAGGTCCTGACGACGAGTACATCGCCGCGTCGCATGGACAGGCCAACCTGAAGCAGCAGACAGGAAAGTTTTATGACGTGACGGGTTCCATCGGCGTTCATACGACGGCGAAGGGAACCACGTACACGAACAGCAATCCCTTTCTATTCACCGGCCGCCAGGTGATTCAGCGGGGCCCGCACAATTACGAGATCCTGAACGGCACGGTGACGAGCTGCCAGCTTCCGAATCCGGACTGGAGGCTTGCCTCCAAGCGCTTTGTGGTGGAAGACGGTCAGGCGCGCGGCTATAACAGCGTCTTCCGTCTGCTGAATATGCCGGTCCTGTTTCTGCCGTATGTGACACACCCCACATCGCCGGAGGAGCGCCAGAGCGGATTTCTGATCCCCAGCTTCAGCAAGGCAGGCAGCCGCAAGGGATACATCATCGGCGAGCAGGTGTATGTGCGTCTGTCGCGGTCGTCGGATATCACCGTCGGCTCAGAGTACTTCTCGGTGCGCGGCTTCTCGCAGCTAGTGACTTTCCACTACAAAGGCAACGGCCTCAACTTCCTGACGGCGCACTACACCGGACTTCTGGACCGCGGATACCACGACACCAACGGGGTGTACGTCAATCAGGGAGGCCAGGACTTTCTGCTCTCCGGCCGGAAGGATCTGGATGAGCACACGCGCATCGCGGCCAATGTGGAGTACCTGAGCTCCTACGTCTACCGCGAGGCGTTCAATGACACCTTCAACCAGGCGGTTTCAACCGACGTTGTCTCGCACGCATTCGTCGCGTATCAGAAGAGCGGTCTTTCGGCATCGTTATTCGGTGATCGCTACCAGGGTCTGAAGAATGTTGTGACCGGGCAACAGGTGCGCATTATCCGGGCGCCGTCCCTGGATCTGGACCTGATCGAACGCCGGCTGGGAAGCTCGCCGTTGGTATGGTCATTCGATGCCTCGGCAACGGGCCTGAAGCGTGCACAGCAGAACTTCACGACCGACGGTGTGATTGAGCGRCTGGACCTGCATCCGCAGATCTCGGCGCCGGTCCACTTTGCCGGATGGATGGTAAGACCCTCGCTTGGTTTCCGCGATACGTTCTATTCGCGCAGCAGACTTCCTTCGGTCCTTCCCGGTCCAACGCCGGTGCAGGTGAATGCAACATTGAACCGCACTGCCATTGAGACGGGTTTCGAATTCAAGCCGCCGGTGCTGGAGCGCACTTTTGCGGCGAAAGACATCATCTTCGGCCGGGAGATGAAGCACACAATCGAATCGTTCCTGAATTACCGCTATGTGACCGGCGTGGATGACTACACCCGGACACTGCGTTTCGACCCGGTTGATGTCCTGACCAACACCAATGAGCTCGAGTACGGGGTGACCCAGCGTCTCTTCTTCCACAAGAAAGATACGCCGGTGTGCGATGAAGAGCTGGCCGGCAATACACGCCTGACGTCAGGCTGCGGAGGCATGGG
>NZ_JBFRCY010000211.1:0-6881 GCF_052113305.1 Terriglobus sp. YAF25 | reverse complement strand
GACGAGATGAGGGAACGACTCTTCCTTCCCTACTTCTCCACCAAACAGCGCGGCACCGGACTCGGTCTCGCCATCGCCGCTAAGATTGTGCAAGAGCACCACGGGACCATCCGCGCTGAGAGCGCCACACCGGTCGGCGCACGTTTCATCATCGAGCTGCCGTCTGCATCGGAATCAGACAACCAGCCCACACAACCTAACCAGCAACTCACAGCCAGCAACTGAGCCCTCCCCCATGAATCACATTCTCGTCATCGACGACGAAGCCTCTATCCGCACCTCCCTCGAAAGCATCCTCAGCGATGAGCAATACCACGTCGCCAGCGCCGCCACCGGAGCCGAAGGCCTGGCACTGTTGCAGGACGGTACGTGGGACGCCGTTCTGCTCGACATCTGGCTCCCGGATGCTGACGGGCTCGATCTTCTGGCGCAATTTCGTGCTCTGAATCTCTCCTCGCCGCCCGAGGTGATCATGATCTCCGGTCATGGCACTATCGAGTCCGCGGTTCGCGCCACCAAACTTGGCGCCTTCGCAGAATAAACCGGGCACCTTTGAGCGCGCTCACCTGGGCACTCTCTTTCTCGATGATGTCGGCGACATGAGCCTCAAGACTCAGGCCAAGGTGTTGCGCGCCCTCGACGAACAGCGCTTCACGCCGGTGGGCGCCACCTCCCCCATTGCCGTGGATGTGCGCGTCATCGCCGCCACCAACAAAGACCTGCAGGAAGAGATCGCCCGCGGCAACTTCCGTGAGGATCTGTTCTATCGCCTGAACGTGATTCCCTTCTTCGTTCCGCCGCTGCGCGACCGTAAGGAAGACATTCCTCTGCTGGTGCGTGAATTTCTGCTCGAGTTCGGCCGCCAGTACGGACGTCCGCGTATGGAGATCGCCGATGACGCCATCGCCACGCTGCAGCACTATCACTGGCCGGGCAACGTGCGTGAGCTGCGCAACGTCATCGAGCGCGTGCTGATCCTGAACCCGCGCGTGCAGCGCATCGAACGCAAGCATCTTCCCGTGCTGGTTTACCGCGAGCCCGGCAAACCGGGCCGGACGGAAGATTTCCCCACCTTGCTGCAGGCGCGTGAGGCCTATGAGCGCGATTACATCCTGAAAAAGCTGGACGACGTCCACGGCAATGTAAGCCGCGCGGCCGAGCTCCTTGGCCTGGAACGCTCCCACCTCTACCGCAAGATGAAGGCCCTCGGCATCAACATCAAGGAATAAGCAAGACCATGACGAATGCAGCACCTCGCACCAACTGGGCCGGAAACTATACCTACAACGCCGGCGATCTGCTGATCCCTGCCTCTGTGGAAGAAGCACAGGAGCTGGTGCGGGAGACATCGCAGCTACGCGCCCTGGGCACGCGGCACTGCTTTCACGGCATTGCCGACTCGGACGGTGTTCAGATCTCGCTCGAACGGCTAACCTCCATCACGCTCAATGAAGCCGACCGGACCGTCACGCTGGGAGCGGGTGTGCGCTACGGCGATCTGGCCGTGTGGTTGCACAGCCGTGGCCATGCCATTCATAACCTCGCCTCACTGCCGCATATCTCAGTCGTAGGCGGCGTGATGACGGCAACGCATGGATCGGGGTTGCGCAATCGTAATCTCGCTGCCGCAGTCGTTGGGCTGGAGATCCTGAACGCCAACGGCGACCTGGTCACGCTGACGCGCGACGCAAACCCAGATACCTTTCCCGGCGCCGTTGTCTCCCTCGGCGCCCTCGGCATCGTCACTTCGATCACGCTGCAGGTGGAACCGGCCTTCGAAGTGGCGCAGACGGTCTATGAAAACCTCTCCTTCGACCACCTGAAAGGCAACCTGCGTACCATCATGGACGCAGCCTACTCTGTGTCTCTCTTCACTACCTGGCAGGACCATCGCGCTACGCAGGTGTGGCTCAAGCAGCGCGTGGATGACGGTATTACTGCACCGGCGGAATTTTATGGAGCGACACGAGCGACCACCAACCTGCATCCGTTGGCCGGACTCGATCCCGTGAACTGCACCCAGCAGCTTGGTGTCCCCGGCCCCTGGCACGAGCGCCTGCCGCACTTCCGCATGGAGTTCACACCCAGCTCCGGCGCAGAGATCCAGACCGAGCTCTTTGTTCCCATTGATATGGGTTACGACGCCATTCTCGCCGTCGAGACACTGAAGGACCAGATCACACCGCACCTGCACGTCACTGAGCTGCGCGCCATCGCGGCTGACGACCTATGGATGAGCCCGAACTATCGCCGCGACTCGCTCGGCATTCACTTCACCTGGAAGGCAGAGCCCGAAGCCGTGGCACGCCTGGTGCCGCAGATTGAAGCCGTACTCTCACCCTTTGGGGCCATTCCGCACTGGGGCAAGTTCTTCACCATGGACCCGCGCGTGCTGCAGCGCCGGCTGCCAAACCTTACCCGCTTCAAGAACCTGATCTATCACTACGACCCGAAGGGCAAGTTCCTGAACGAGTTTTTGGAGAACACGATCTACGCGGGATAGCGAGAACCGGATAATTTCGGTAGGCACACATCCGTTGCCCCATTCTTCGCGGCTTTATCGCGAAGGGTGGGGTATCGAGCGAAGCTCGACCGCTTTTCCCTGTCCATGACTATGGAGCCGAGAGGGTAGTGACAGAGCAGGTTTCTCCGCGCCCTCTGGGCGCTACGAAATGACAACCAAAGAGATCGAGCCTGGGACGATAAAAACTGTCGCGCATAACGCGATATCCCACCCTTTGCTTGTCACCCCAGCCAGCGAAGCTGGCCGGGGACCCCGAGTCGCAAAGAATGGGGCAACGAGTTCGTCACTAAGAATGACAGTATGAAATAACCTGGAACAGAGTTATTCCGCTACTCTTCATTCGACTGCTTGATCGCCAGGTCCTCAAGCTGCTTGCGCCAGTCGAGATCATCGATAAACCCACGCGATGACCTCCATTCCGACTGCACCTTCACAAACAACTCCAGAAAGACCTTGCCGCCCAGCAGATACTCCATCTCCTTGCGCGCGGCAGTTCCGATCTGTTTCAGCATCGCTCCGCCTTTACCGATCAGAATCGCTTTCTGTCCAGCACGCTCGCAGTAGATCGCCGCGGCAATGCGCGTCGCTGCACCCTTCTTTACCGGCTCCTCAAAACGCTCGACGACAACAGCCGCGGCATACGGCACCTCTTCACCGGTAAAAAGCAGCACCTTCTCGCGGATCAGCTCAGCGACCAGGAAACGCTCGGGCTGGTCTGTGATCTGATTCTTCGGGAAGTAGCGCTCACCTAGCGGTAATACGGCGATGATGGCCTCGATCAACCGCTCCAGACCGTCCTTCTTCTTTGCCGAGATGGGAATCACCGCAGCGAAGTCATGTTGCTTTTGCCAGTAGGCGATCTGGGGCAACAATTGGTCGCGCTGCAGCTCGTCGATCTTATTCAGCGCCAGGATCACCGGGCAGTCCAGCTTTTTGACCAGGCCCAGCGTGAAGTTGTGCTCGTCCAGAGACAGCTTCGCCTTGCCGGTCACTTTTTCGCCCTCCTGCGGCAGCCGGTGAGTCACGTCTACCATGAAGATCACCGCATCGCGGCTTTCCAGGGCGTCATGCACCTCCTGCATCATGCGGCGGTCAAGCTCCGTAGAGGGCTTGTGAATTCCCGGCGTATCCACCAGGATGATCTGCGCCGCAGGATGGCCTGGATGGCGTGTTGTCTTCTTCTTGAGAGGGACCTCCAGCACCGCCTGAATGCGATTGCGTGTGGTCTGTGGTTTATGCGTCACAATGGCCAGCTTCTGGCCGAGCAGCGCATTYACCAGCGTCGACTTGCCGGCATTGGGGCGGCCGACGATGGAAACGAATCCGGAACGAATAGGCATCGCTATTGATTATCCGCCGTCTCGGGCGAAGCGGCCATCTGTACCTTCACACGCTGCACCCGCCGGTCGGTCGAAGACAGTATCTCCAGACGCAGCCGCCCGGCCTCCACCACCTCTCCCGAGTGCGGGATATGGCCGGCTAATTCGCTTACCAGACCGCCGACCGTCGTCGCCTCCACCGCGGAAGGTAGCTCCAGATCGACCGGGAGCTCATCGTTCTGGCTCTCAAAGAGCTCGCGCAGGCGCGAAACCTCGAAACGTCCAGGAACGGACCATCCCTCCTGCGGATTGCCGACCGGCTCATTGGTCTCTTCCTCGACATCGTGCTCATCCTCGATGTCGCCGACAATCGCCTCCAGCAGGTCTTCAATCGTGATGAGTCCCGCGACCGCGCCATATTCGTCCACCACGATGCGCATGTGCTGCTTGGCCCGCTGCATCTCCTTCAGCAGCTCGTTCACCTTCTTGGTCTCGGGGACAAACGCGACCGGCTTCTGAATACTGGCCACTGTCTGGCGGGCGGCCTCGGAGTCGGCCACGCCTAACAGA
Organism: Terriglobus sp. YAF25; assembly: GCF_052113305.1. NCBI lineage: Bacteria > Pseudomonadati > Acidobacteriota > Terriglobia > Terriglobales > Acidobacteriaceae > Terriglobus > Terriglobus sp. YAF25. The sequence continues at coordinate 2,468 of NZ_JBFRCY010000211.1, read as the reverse complement.
TCGCGCGCAAACGCAATGCCGGTAATGATGTCGATGGATTCTCCATAGACCGGCACGCGCGAATACGCCTCTTTCGCCATCAGGCTTGTGAACTCGTCCAGGGTCATGGTGCCGGGAACGCAGAACATCTCCGGACGCGGCGTCATGACCGCACGCGCAACCTTATCGCCGAACTCCACGACGCTGCGCACCAACTCACGATCGCTCTCCTCCAGGATGCCCTCTTCCTTGCCGGCATCCAGCAGGGCGTCCACGCCCTCCGAGGAGTTCTCTTCCTCTTCCTGCTCCTCGGGCTCCGCCAGCGCAATGATTGAGATCAGCAGGCTCAGCAGACCTGTGATGGGCAACAGCGCCAGAAAGATCAGTACCAGCGGCAGGCGCAGCCGTGCGATCCACAGTCCCTTCGTCCGGACAAAGAGCAGATACGGGACCAGGCGGTCGAAGAGGATGACGATGCACACCAGCTCAACCGCCGTCATCGCGAAGTCAGGGAGACGGGGGCCATGCCGCAGGATCGGCAGCAGTGTCAGCGAGCTGTAAAGTTTGGCTCCGAACAATACAGCGATCGCCGTCAGCGTGATCTGGCGCAGCACCGAAGCCGAAAGCGCCAGCGTATCCCGGCCGAGAATCATCTTCGGCTCCGCCGCGCGCGTCCAGGCATCGACGTTTTCCTGGAAGTCGCGAGAGAGGAACTTACCCATCTCCGAGTACACGCGGTCGATGTAGGAGGCGAGTGTCTGTACCGCCAGCAACAGAAGCAGCGACCCTAGGGTCCAGTAGCTCATCGCCGGCCACCCTCGACGCGCGCAATCAAGCTGCTAGGCAACCGCAGCTTCGCTCGCAGGCGGGTCTCCTCGGCGGCCATCTCGCCGTTGTCGGTCTCATGGTCATAGCCGGCCAGGTGCAGCAGGCCATGCAGCAATAGCGTCTTAATCTCGTCCTCCAGGGTGAGGCCGAAGCGCTTTGCCTGCTTTGATGCGGTATCGAGCGAGACGGCCAGATCGCCTACGATTCCCTCAGCAAAATCGCCGGCGGGAAACGACAACACGTCGGTCGCCTTGTTCTTACCGCGGAAGTCGCGGTTCAGCCGCTTTACCGTCTTATCGTCTGTAAGCAGCACATCCACCTGGCCTTCCAGGCACGTAGCACGGCGTGCACGCAGCAGGTAGCGCGACAGGCGGGTTCGATTGATCTCCGCGGCAGCAGGCATCTCTTGTGGTTCGATGCGAATCATGCAGAAACAGGAAAGAGGGCGTAACGCCCTCTTTCCATGATGTTACCCGATTCGATGCCGTCCTACTGCGGCTTTGCGATTCGTTTGATCGGAGCGGCCGTCGACATCGGCTCTCCCAGTGGAGTTTCCAGTCCCAGCGGAAGCTCCCGCTGCTCCCGGCTGTAGCTGTCATAGGCACGCACAATACGCTGCACCAGGTGGTGGCGTACGACGTCCGCGTCTTCAAAGTGAACAAAACCGATGCCTTCCACGCCATCCAGCACCCGCAACGCTTCCAGCAGGCCGCTCTTCTTGGGATTCGGAAGATCGATCTGCGACAGGTCGCCGGTGATGATCGCCTTGGAATTGGCGCCAAGGCGGGTAAGGAACATCTTCATCTGCTCGTTGGTGGTGTTCTGCGCCTCATCCATGATGATGAAGGCGTCATTCAGCGTACGGCCGCGCATAAAGGCCAGCGGCGCAATTTCGATGACGTTGGTCTCCAGCATCTTGTCCACGCGTGGCGGATCCAGCAAATCGTACAGAGCGTCATAAAGCGGACGCATGTACGGATCTACCTTCTCCTGCAGCGACCCGGGCAGGAAGCCCAGGCGCTCGCCGGCTTCAACCGCCGGACGAACCAGGATGATACGGCTGATTCTCTTCGCCATCAGCGCGGAGACGGCCATAGCCACGGCAAGATAGGTCTTGCCGGTACCGGCCGGTCCGATGCCGAACGACATATCGTTCTCTTCAATGGTTTCAATGTACTTCCGCTGATTGGGCGAGCGCGGCTGCACCGTGCGTTTTACGCCGGTGGAGCGCTGCCGTCCGCTTTCGACCAGTCCGCGCAGGGTAATGCGCGGATCTGAGACAACCAGCTTCAACATGCCATGCAACTCCCCGTTCTGCAGGACAATGCCTTGATTGCAAAGCTGGTCGTAGTCCGTGAAGATCTTCTCGATCCGTTCAATACTCTCCGGATCCCCCGTCACCATGACCGCATCCGATCGCAGGTCAATGGCAACACGCAGGGCCTTTTCCATCAGGTGAAGGTTTTCGTCGCGGGTCCCGAACAGGGGCTCGATGTTGGGCGTAATTTCAAGCGCTTTTTTCATCAAGCAGTTTGCTGACCTCCGTCAGCAGATACGGCGGTGAAGGTTGACTGACTGTGAGAATTAGATGCCACATCCAGCCGCCGCGCTGCGCTTAGCGCTAACGGGAGCCGGACCGGGTTGGCGAGAGCTGCCAATGA
>NZ_JBFRCY010000210.1:0-6357 GCF_052113305.1 Terriglobus sp. YAF25 | reverse complement strand
GAGCTATGGGGGATCGTCGGTGCTGTTTACCTTCATGGCGCTGGGGATTGTAATGAACGTGCGGATGCGGCGATTTGTGAACTAAATTCCCTGAAATCCCTGCAAGGTTACAGGCTGGTTTAGACGCGGCACTCTGGATAGTGCATACTATGGGCAGGACCTGCCCGAGGCGAGACCCTCCGGCAGATGGCCTACAGCCGTCCTAGCGGCGCTACGTGAGCGCGGACGGCAAACAAAGATTTTTATGTGATTCCGGCCAGGCGAAGACCATTCCGCCCGCTGGACAGGATTGAAGAAGAAGCGATGAACGTACACGGACCGCGAACGGCCGCACCTCAAAACGAGGCAGCACAGGTCACAAAATCCGTCTGCGTTTTCCCGGTTGTAATCCCCTCAAAGTCAGTTGCAACACACTTCGGGGCTCCCCCAGGATGGGGCGCGCACGGGGCGAGGGTGTAGCACGGGTTTTTCTCCTTTCCTGTTCGGCAGGTAATTGATTCGCCTGGTCTTAGAAGAAAGAGACCAGATATGTCGAAGGAAATTTTTATCTCCTCAACGCCGCATGAAACGCGGCTGGCCATCGTAGAAAACGAGGCACTTTCGGAGATTTACTACGAGCGCGAGAACGAATACACTCTCGCCGGCTCGATCTACAAAGGCAAAGTAACCCGTGTTCTACCCGGTATGCAGTCGGCGTTTGTCGACATCGGGCTCGAGCGTGATGCCTTCCTCTACATCACCGATTTTCTGGAAGAGACTCCAGATTCAGAGGAATTTGAGACAGAAGGCAGCGCTACGCCCGTTGAGAATGGCGCCGGTTCCGGAGACCAGCGGGAGCGCGGCCGCCGCCGTGGCCGTGGACGCCGTGGGCGCGACCGTGGAGAACGCGGTGGTGAACAGCAGGGCGGGCAGGAGGCTGTTCCAACGGGTGAGACCCTGGTGCTGGAGGGCGGTTTCGCCGAGGAAGAGACCGTTGAGTTTACCGGGTCCGCAGACCGGGCAGAGGGCGAGGAGCGTCCCGCCGAGGATCAGGGCGAGGGTGGCAGCCGCCGCTGGCGTGGACGTCGTGGCCGCCGCCGTGGCCGTGGACGCCGCGAAGAGTCGCAGACGCTCAGTGGAGAGCCACGCTCTGAGCACGAGTCTGATCCGGTGGAGTTTGAGCCCGAAGCGCATCCGGCAGAGCAGCCCGAGCTCTCAGCCGAAGTAGCCGCCGATCTGGAAGCTCCGTTTATCCTTCCGGGCGAATCGCTCTCGAAGTATCGCCGCGGTGAGGGACCAGCCGCTGCCGCAGCCGAGGAGAAGTCCGTGCCGGCTGGCCCCGTAATCTCGGGTGTGGCGAAGCCCGCAACGCTCGTGGAAGAGGTCGACACCACCGGCTGGGATGGCGGATTTGCGCTTCCTGGCGAGTCGCTGAGCCGCCGCCGTAGTGCCCCGCAGGCCGCTGCTCCCGTTGTACCGGTTGCTGCGGTTGTTGAAGAGGTTCCGGTGGTTGCCGAGCAGCCTGCCGAGGTTCTGGGTACGGCGACAGACCTGGAGTTCGCTCCTGCAGCCGCAGAGGCTCAGGAAGTGGCCCAGGCTGAGCCGGTTGAGGAAGCTGCAGCAGTGGAGCAGAAGCCTGTAGAGCCGGTAACGCCCGCGGAGTATGAGCCCACCGAGGGTTCGGTGTCGTTCCGTGTGGATGTCGGCCAGAGCGAGTTTCGCCAGAAGGTGGAGCCGGAGTTTGAAGAAGAGGTGATGGTTGAGGAGGCAGCGGCGGAGGAAAATTCCGCGGTCGAGCATGCCTTCACCACGCTGCAGCCGACCGGCGAGATGATCTCTGAAGTGGAGACGCCGGAGGTCCCATCCTCTCCTATCGAGCATGAGTCTGCCGTGCAGTCGGTGACTCTGGCGGAAGCGGAGCATCCGGTAACACCGGTGGAAGCAGCTACGGTCGAGTCGTCCATCGTTGAGGCACTGCATGAGGGTGAGTTCGAGGAAGAACTGATCGACGAAGACGAGTACGAGTTCGAGCCCCTGGCGATGCATGCGGCCGACGAGGAATATCTCGAAGACGACCTGGAAGAGGAGACGCTGGAAGGCGCCGCGGATCTGGGTACGATGCTCCGCGATATGTCCATCGACGAAGCCACACAGACTGAGGAAGAAGAAGAGGAAGAGGAGCAGGATGAGCCTCTGATCGAAGGCGAGTTCGAAGAGACGTCTGAGGATGAGGGTTCCTCGGAAGAGGAGACAGAAGAGGTAGCGGCCGAAGGTGAGGCACAGCCCCGCCGTGAGCGTGGAGGACGGCGCGACCGTCGTGGACGCAGCGGACGAGACCGTGACCGTGGCCGGGATCGTGGGCGTGGCGGACGTGGTCCGAGCCGGGCCTCGATGCAGACCACTAACCTGCCGGCGATCAGCGATCTGCTGAAGCCGGGACAGGAGATCCTGGTGCAGATTGCCAAGGAGCCGATCGCCAAGAAGGGTGCGCGCATCACCTCGCACATCGCCCTCCCTGGCCGCTTCCTGGTCTTTATGCCCACGGTCAACCATGTGGGTGTTTCCCGCAAGATTTCGAGTGACGATGAGCGCCGCCGCCTCAAGCAGGTGCTGCTAAGCGAAAAGGCCGAAGCGACCGGCGGGTTTATTGTTCGTACGGCTGCGGACGGCGCCAGTGAGCAGGAGCTGCGTAGCGATCTCCGCTTCCTCATCAACCTCTGGAACGACATCAAGGGGCGGTCGGATTCTTCGAAGTCGCCTGCCCTGATCTATCACGACCTGAACCTGGTAGAGCGCATTTTGCGTGACCAGGTGACGGATAACTTCTCCCATATCTGGGTTGATAACGAGACTGAGTACGAGCGCGTGTTGCGCTTCCTGCAGCGCTTCGAGCCTTCGCTGATTCGCCGGGTGAAGCTCTACAGCAAGGAAACGCCGCTGTTTGAGCAGTTCGGTATCTCGGAGGAGATCAACAAGGCGCTGCGTTCGAAGGTATGGCTGAAGTCCGGTGGATCGATCGTGATCAACCAGACTGAGGCTCTGGTGGCCATCGATATCAACACCGGCAAGTACGTTGGTAAGACGGCCCGCCTGGAAGACACCATCGTGAAGACGAATCTCGATGCCATTCCAGAGATCGTGCGGCAGATCCGCCTGCGCGATCTTGGCGGCATCATCGTGATCGACTTTATCGACATGGATGAGCGTAAGAACCGGCAGAAGGTGCTGGCTGCGCTTGAAGAGGAGCTGAAGAACGATCGTGCTCCTTCCAAGGTGCTACAGTTCAATGATTTTGGCCTGGTGGCGATTACCCGTAAGCGTGTGAAGCAGTCGCTGGAGCGCACCCTGAGCACGCAGTGCTCCATCTGCACCGGTACGGGCATGGTGAAGTCACCAGTCACGGTCGCGAACGAGATCTACATCGAGATGCGCAAGATGTATCGCCATATCGAGAAGAGCGACATCATGTTGCGTGTGCATCCGGAGGTCGTCAAGCAGTTGAAGAGCAACAATGCAAGCTGGCTGCATGAGATAGAAGAACTCACGGGCAAGACCATCCTGGTGAAGAGCGATCCGAGCCTTCATCCTGAGCAGTTCGACATCCACTAGTCATTAGGAAGAAGCGGGTCCTGTGTTGCTGACACAGGGCCCGCTTTCTTTTGCGACGAATCCATTTGTCGTCGAAGAGCGTCCTACACAACAACCGGGAAAAACCGGTGTCTGAACAGGCTGAGGGCGGTCCTCCCCGTCCTTTTTGAACAAGGARCGTATGTACATGCTGATGAGCACTGAGTTTACCGGCCGGCGCATGGCGCGGATCGTAGGTTTATTTGCCTTGGCGGCTGGTTCATTGGTTGCGAAGGCGCAAAGTGCGAGCGAACCGAAGCTGGATCTTACTCCGACTCTCCCTTCGCTCAATGAGTACCTGTACGACACGACGCCGTCAGCGTCTTACAGTTCGTCGGTCGTGGCTTCGGTAGAACCGGAGATGAACTTCTCCAGCGAGATGCAGCCACCTCCACGCCGCCAGTATGGCCGTCCGCGCTATAACGACCGGAATCATAATCCTGACGGATCGAACCGGTACACCTTTATGGTGGGCGGAGGTTTCGTTTCGCCTGTCGGCTCCACAAGCAACTATCAGACGCTCGGCTGGAAGGTTGCTGTAGGCGGCGGAGTGAACTTCAACAAGTACTTCGGCGTGCTGCTGCAGTACGATTATGACCGGATGAATATCCCGAGCTACATCCTGCGGAAGATGATCTCAGATTATTCGTCAATCGGCTTCGATGCCAGCGGCCTGGACGGCAATACGCATCTCTGGTCGATTACGCTGAACCCGATTATTACCTTCATGCAGGATGAGTCTTCCAGCGCTTACGTCACTGGCGGTGGAGGCTTCTACCGGAAGGTAACGAACTTTACTCTGCCTCAGGTGGGCTATTACTGCGACTACTTCTACGGTTGCTATGCGGTTTCATCCAACCAGACCTTCGATCACTATTCGAATAATGCTGGTGGTGTGAATATCGGCCTGGGCTTCACGCACAAACTGTCTCACTACAGCAACCAGAAGCTGTTTGCCGAGGCGCGCTATACATGGGTGGACAACCAGCCCAATAGCAACATCTATTACACCCCGAACAACTACCGTACGAGCTACATTCCGGTAACGTTCGGCTTGCGCTGGTAAAGCATTGTCACTTACAAAAAATCCGTGAGCAAAGGCTCACGGCTTTTTTGCTTTAGGTGAGATTTGTAGCGTGTGAAACATTCAAGAAAGTTCGCGTTCGGTGGGAGCCGTCGACTTTAGAGCCTTTCTCCTGTTGCTGGGTAGCCCGGAAGGGGAGTGCAGCGGCGTTTTCATTGCGGAAAACGCCCATAGATACGGAATCCCTACACTACACCTACAGGAGAAATGCTTTTAGCCCACGGTATTTCGCCCATTCATGAGAGCGTTCACGTCACCGGGCTGAAGAAGCCGCTGCTCCCACTCAATTGGAAACGATGGATGTCTCGGGGCGAAGCGGAATCACCAGAGTAGAGGGTGGGAGTGAACAAGACGGAAGCTCGTGTGATCCGCTGATTCACAACACTAGAGAGCCATGCAGAGAGCCGTGCCGCCGGCGACGCCGAGGGCTGCGAGCAATGTCTGACCGACCCTTGAACGATTCAGTTGCCCTGTGTTGGTGAAGACGATGTAGCTGACCGTCAGAAGCAGAATTCCCGCAGGCAGAAAGGTCTGGTAGCCCTTGTTGACTGGAGACAGGACGGTGGCAACATATCCCCCGGCGAAGCCGCATACCGCCCAGAGGAGCGCATGCAATGTCGTATAGGCGCTGGTGAAACGGCCTTTCTGCATCACGAAGGTCGGCATCACCGACGTGATGACGAACGTCACGACGAGATAGGCGAGAATAACGGCAAAGTATCCAGCCAGTACCGCAACAGCCATGAAAAGTATGGACTTAGTCATCGTTCTCGATCCTATCGCATTCCTGCTTCTACGCTGTTTGGTTCGACAGGGAGGTTCGTAATGAGGTTTACCAGTTTGCCGTCCGCATCGACGTAGTAGGTATCTTCGATGCGAATTCCGATCTTTTCTTCGGGGATATAGATACCCGGTTCGATGGTAAAGACATTTCCCTTGTCGAGCGGTTTGGCAGGGTCATAGGGATCATGTACGTTGATGCCGACGTGATGGCCCAGTCCATGCAGGAAGTATTTGCCGAGAGGCTCGCCGTGCAGGTCCTTGCCATGGGTGTTGATGTAGTCGTAGGCGATCTTGTCGAGGGTGTCGGTGACTTCAGGGCCGCGCTGATTGACGTTGCCAAGACGCATCTTGCCGGCGATGAAGGCTGCTGCTGCGGCGCGGTGGGCTCCCAGCACAATCTCATAGAGTTCCCGCTGCCGCGGTGTGAACTTGCCTCCAATGGGCATGGTGCGGGTGATATCGGAGGCGTACATAGAGTACTCGCAGGCGGCGTCGATGACAACGACATCGCCTTTTTCCATAGTGGCTTCATTGGAGGAGTAGTGCAGCGTCGTGGAGTTGATGCCGCTGCCGACGATGGGAGCGTAGGAAGGGCGTTCGCATCCGCTCTCCAGCATCTTCGCAAGCTCCAGGCCGGCGATGGTGCGTTCGCGCACACCGGGCTTGATGGCTTTCATGCCGGCTTTTTGTGCTGCGGCAGAAGCTACGGCAGCTTTGCGCAGCAGATCGATCTCGGCATCAGACTTAACCATGCGCTGCGGAATAAGCAGCGGCCGTACCTCTTTTGCCGACAGTCCCGAGTTGCCGAGCGTAGCCCCTGTGAACTCCACTGCGGCATGGGCGGAAGACATATCGGTCTGGGTGAACAGACTGGAGGCTGGAGG
>NZ_JBFRCY010000209.1:0-6360 GCF_052113305.1 Terriglobus sp. YAF25 | reverse complement strand
GATGTTGCTTCGATTATGGCAACTCCTCCACGAACGGACGCGCGGTGGGTACCGGCACGATGGAGACGACTTACTTCGGCACTTCTACTGTCTGGGGTCGCGGCGAAGGTAACGGACCATGGATTATGTCCGACATGGAAKCGGGCCTTTTTTCCGGGCGCAACGCTAAATTGAATGAGGGAGATCCTAGCATCAATTCCTGGCGGTTCGYCACGGCCGTCATGGATGGCGATACCGGAGATCATTGGGACTTGCGCGGCGGTGATGCCCAAAAGGGAAACCTTGTCACTTTTTACAATGGCCCTCGTCCTCTGCCCGGCACCAGCGGAGGTTATGCTCCGATGCGTAAGCAGGGGGGCATTCTGCTCGGCACCGGAGGCGATAATGGCAACGGTTCCTCCGGCACATTTTATGAGGGCGTTATGACCCGCGGATTTCCTACGCAGGCCACAACGGATGAGGTGCAGGCGAACATTGTTGCTGCGAAATATGATCTGCCGTCTCTAGGTCTGTCGCGAGTGATGACATTTACTCCCAATTCCAGGCAGCAGGTTCTCGTGTCCTTTACGAATACGACTGGAGATCCGGTAAGAGGCTTGCAGCTACGTCTTTCCCTACCTGGTAAAGGCTGGAATTCTGTCGTTTCTGATAGCACTGCATCCGCAAAGATCTTCCCTGAGGCCATTCCTCCGGGAGCAAGTGTTAGAGCGACCTTCCTCGTTACCTCTCCTGCTAACCCTGAAGCCGGCTTCCTTACAGCGAAAGCAATGTGGCTTAACGCAATGGCGCCGGAGGTTATGTCCATACGTGTGCGCAACGTTTATCCAATTAAGATCAACGAGGTGCGGTTCGGCACAAGTCTGAACGATTCTGATCAGTTCATTGAGCTTTACAACCCCACAGACGACACGATGAATGTGTCCAATTGGAAGCTCCTTCATACTCCTGGACAGTGGGCGGCTGTTGAATTGGCGACCATCCCGTCTGGCACCAGGATTGCCCGGCACGGTTTTTATCTGCTCGGTCTCTCCAACTCCGGGCTGGCCGCACCTGCAATCGCGAATACGAAGACGATTTATGTGCGTACCACAAAGGGATTGAATATCGGAGAAGCCATCGATATTGACGGAGAGAAACGAACTGTCGCGAGTATCGGCGAAGCCGCTCATGCTATGACGACAATTTTTATTCCGGTATCTACAGGCCCGTGGCTCACCATCCCCGTGGGGTCGACCAATTTGCCGATCGCCAATACAAGCGGCTTTGAAGCAGGGCAGCGCGTCGGCATCGACATTGGAGGCAATTATGAGGAAGTTACGGTGAGGTCTGTCGGAAAGGCATCGACCCAGACCGTCCTCGCGGGCGCCGTCTCGTCGGGGGCAACCGATATCAAGCTTGTGGCAGCATCAAATGTCTCCGTTGGTGACATGCTTACCGTCGGTACTGGTTCGCTGAAGGAAGTCGTAAAGGTGTCTTCGATCGGTTCAGCGCAGGCCAACGGCACAGGTACCGATATCATTCTCACCTCGCCTCTACGTTACGATCATATGGCTGGAATCGATGTCGCAGATCCTGGGACCGGAATCACGTTTGAGCCGGCAACGAAGTTCACCCATACGAGCGGAGATGCGGTCCAGGCTCTCGGCACCGGAGTTACATTAGATCGTCCTCTCTCTCGTACTCATCCTTACGGTGCCTATATCGCCGGTATCGCAACCCGTTCAGCCGGCTATCAGGGCCCCCAAGCGCCAGACCAGTGGTTCGGGACCTCACTGTCGAACCCTACGGTCGCTCAAAACCCCGCAGGTCCGTTCGCAAACAATGCCGGCTCACTTGCGCTTGTAGATTCAACCGGCAAGATTGTCGTTGATGCCCTGGTCTATGGAACGCGGCAGAGCAATTCGAGCGGCAACGGTACTATTACCAGTCCGGAACTCGCCACACTTGAGGGAAGTCAGAGTCAGGGAGGATGTATCGTCGTAGCCCCCGCAATTGTTGGGGGAGCGGGTACGAGTGTAGGACGCTTTCCGGATGGCGCCGATTCTGACAGTAATTGCACAGATTTTGTTTCTCAGGCAGCAACCAGCCTGGCAGCCACATCCGAGGCCGGAACCACCAATATTAAGGTGGCCGGCATAACAGGCTTTACAGCGGGTAAAACCGTGATTGTCGGTTTTGGCGCGGACGGGGAAACTGCAATCATTGCGAACGTGGGAACTTCAGGAGCTACATCCTCTACTGAAGTTACAGCGATCGGTTCGACAGTGATTCGCGTCCTTAGCACCGCAGGTTTTACGACGGGGCAGACCATTATGGTTGGCAGCGGAGCTAATACTGAGACCGCGGTTATCCGGTCACTCGGTAGGAGGGGCAATGCCAGCATTACGATTGACACCCCGTTGACCCATCTTTACGAACCGGGCACTTCCGTCTCGGGCTCTGGAATAACTTTCACTTCAGCGTTAAGAAGAGCGCATCCCGTGGGGTCTCCGGTCGTAAGCGATGTACCAACGCCCGGCGCATCGAATACGTACTCTAGCCAAGTACCTTAGTCGGGAACACGATAGGAGTCCTATCGTAGTCTGTTTCCAGAAACGGGTGACCGCCATCGGTTGCAGGAGTGAAAGCCCAGAATGAACGTCCGCCATGCAGTCGTCCTCACAGCTATCGGCACTCTCCTAAATGGGGCAGCGCACGCCCAGCGGCCCGTGCACAGCGATGTCCTCTGGTACGACCGTCCTGCAATCATCTGGGATGAGGCGCTACCTGTTGGCAACGGCCGCCTGGGTGCCATGGTCTTTGGCGGGGCGAACGACGGGCCGAACAACGGCGACCTGCAGGATGCTAAGAAAAATCTGCCGTTGATGGACGGCAAGAGCACGCGCTGGCAGGACGAGCATTTGCAGCTCAACGAAAGTACAGTATGGCAAGGCTCGCGTACGGATCTGCTGAACCCGCGCGCTCACGAAGGGTTCCTGGAGGCGCGTCGACTTTTGTTGGAGTCACGAGGAACGGACAGCGCGAAGATCAGTCAGGCAGAGAAGCTTCTGGAGCAGACCATGCTATCGACGCCGCGTGGTATGCCGGGTTATTCCACACTGGGGGATCTTTATCTTCGTTCGAAGTCCGACTCTCCCGTGGACAATTATCGGCGCTCGCTCGATCTCGACACGGGTGTCGTGCGCAGCTCCTATACGCAGGACCGCACGATGTACCAGAAGGAAACATTCGCCTCGGCACCCGACCAGGTGATTGTGATGCACCTTACGGCGAGCCATCCTGGCGCCATTTCCTTCAAACTCAGCATGGATCGTCCTGCGGATTTCACGACCGTCGCCCTGGACGCTCATAACCTCACACTTCAACCTTCTGCCGACCACCACGACCAGACTCGCTTCCATGGTCAGGCACGTATCCTCRCCGATGGCGGTCAATCCTTGCAGGATGGCAACTCGCTGCAGGTAATTAATGCCAATCGCGTGACTATCCTTATCACCGCCGCGACTGACTTCAAAGGCGGCCGCTTTGCAGGAGGCGATCCCGCCCTGCAGGACGAGGCCACGCTTGATCGTGCTGCGAAGAAGAGCTATGAGCAACTCCGCGAAACCGCTACACGCGACGTCAGCCATTACATGCAGCGCATGCATTTCACTCTCGGTGCGGCCGACGCCGCCCTCGAAGCGTTACCTACGAACGAGCGATTGCGCCGCGTCGCAGCCGGAGGCAACGACCTCGGTCTGCAATCGTTGTACTTCCAGTTTGCACGCTATCTGCTGGTCGGATCGAGTCGGCCCGGCGGCCTTCCGGCAAACCTGCAAGGTCTCTGGGCGGCGGGCATTAGCAACCCCTGGGGCTCCAAGTTCACCATCAATATCAATACCGAAATGAATTACTGGCTTGCGGAGCCAGGTAATCTCGGTGATCTGCACCAGCCGCTTTTTGATCTCGTCGACATGGCGCGCAACCCTGGCAGCGGTACCGGCACGGAGGTCGCGCGGAAATACTACGGCGCGCAAGGCTTCGTCATCCACCACAACACTGATATATGGGGGGATGCTCATCCTATCGATGGTGTTCCTTACGGTATCTGGCCAATGGGCGGAGCCTGGCTGACGTTGCATGCCTGGGACCACTATGCTTTCTCGCTCGACCGCGACTTCCTCCGTACGCGGGCGTGGCCTCTGCTGCACGATGCCTCACTCTTTTTCCTGGATTACCTCGTCGACGACGGTAGCGGTCATCTTGTCACCGGCCCTTCATTGTCACCAGAGAACAGGTACAAGATGGCCGATGGCACATCGCATTCCATTACGATGGGCCCGACGATGGATATGGAAATCGTGCGGGAGCTTTTCACGCGTACGCAGCAGGCGGGAGATATTTTGCACGAGGACCCAGTTTTTCTAAACCGCGTTCGAGTGGCGGAGTCCAAGCTGCTTCCGTTGCAAGTCGGACAGCGTGGCAATTTGCAGGAATGGCCACTCGACTACGACGATGCGGAGCCCGGACATCGGCATATATCGCACCTTTGGGCGCTTTTCCCGGGGACACAGATCAACCGGTGGCACACCCCTGGCCTGGCCCGCGCTGCGCAAAATACATTGCAGACGAGACTGGAGCACGGCGGCGGCCAGACGGGATGGTCGCGTGCTTGGGTTGTCAATTATTGGGATCGCCTGGGCGAAGGGGAAAAAGCCTATGAGAGCATGCAGGTCCTCTTTCGCCAATCGACGTTTCCGAACATGATGGATACCCATCCTCCGGGTGTCTTTCAGATTGACGGTAACCTCGGTGCCGCTAACGGTATGCTCGAAGCTCTGGTACAGTCGCGCTGGTACCCCGACCATACTGAAGTCGACCTCTTTCCGGCGCTTCCTTCGGCTTGGTCGCAGGGCAGCGTCATCGGCTTGCGGCTTCGCGGCAACAGCTCGCTCGACCTGCAGTGGCAGCCGCGTGGTGCATCCGTCCACTGGCATGCGAACCGCACCGGCCCGGTCGATCTTCGCCTCCCACAAGCGATCGATCCCCGCAAAGTTGTCATCGAGGGCAAGCCCGTTCCCGTATCACAGATTGACGGGCAGGTTGTGCACCTCAATATGGCTGGAGGTCACATCTACACGCTCCGTTTTTATGGACGAGAATAGGCTACAGATTGCGCCATCACCAACTATTCGCGTTTGCCTGTAGCCGTGATTTCTGACGGGGCTTAGCATCGCAAACTTTTCCGGAAGCCGCGGAGAGCGTAAAGTCTGGCGCTTCGTCCCTGCTACAAGAGTTTGCACGAAAGACACTCTACTCACGAAGAAGACGAAAAGAGCGCAAGGCAGACCTGGCCCACGGATTAGATCGCAATCCGAGAGATCCCCTTGCTCCAGGGCAATTTAACGTAACCGAGGGAGATAAGGGGCCTTGGTTCAGGAACATGGTAACGTTCGAAGGTTCTAAACAACTTTGTGCGATATAGAACTTCACAACGGTTGTTCGTCGTTGCAGTATCGATCGGTAAGCGCGACAAAGACAATAACGGCGAGGGCGGTGCCTTTGACGTCATGAAAAACCCTAGAGGCATGGGGTAGCCGGTCAGCCACTTGGAGCAGGGGACACAACCGAGAGGAGTAAGCGTTGCAACGGAGCGGATGTAGAAAATGGGTTCTTTTGTTCTTTGCTGTTCTTATATTGGCCGCACTCAAGGCAGATGCGCAGGTGGAGTATCCATTCCGCAATCCGAAGCTAAGCGATGAGGTGCGCATTGCAGATTTGCTCAAGCGCCTGACCTTGCAGGAAAAGGTTGACCTTATGGGAGGAAATGCCAAGGTTCCTCGCCTGCATCTCGCCCTTTCCGACGAGGCTGAAGGTTTGCAYGGGCTCGCACTCGGCGGCCCCGGCGGATGGGGGCCACGCGGTCGTCCCCCTTTACCGACGACCACCTTTCCCCAGGAGAAAGGGCTGGGCGCGACATGGGATCCGGCACTGATGAAGAAGATCGGTGCTCTCGAAGGAGAGGAGGCGCGGTACTACTATCAAAACCCCGCATTCGATTTTGGCGGAATTGTGGTGCGTGCGCCTAATGTTGATCTTAGCCGCGACCCGCGCTGGGGGCGCACCGAAGAATCAATGGGCGAAGATCCCTACCTGGTTGGCACGATGACGGTGGCATTCATTCAGGGGCTACAAGGGCCCGATTCCAAACACTGGCAGGCCGCATCTCTGATGAAGCACTTTCTCGCGAACGAGAATGAGGATGGTCGATCCTATACATCATCGAATTTCGATGATCGCCTTTTCCGGGAGTACTATTCCGTTCCATTTCGTATGGGTTTCGAGCAAGGTGGATCCCGTGCCGTGATGGCTGCTTACAAT
>NZ_JBFRCY010000208.1:0-6362 GCF_052113305.1 Terriglobus sp. YAF25 | reverse complement strand
GTGCAGGGCTTGTGCATCTATGGGCGTTTTCCTCAATGAAAACGCCGCTGGATACCCAGCAACAGGAAAAATGCTCTAGTGGCCGCCGAACCGCTCTATCGCTGGACAAGCCCAGAGGTCTCCTTCGAAGAAGCCGAGGCCTTCGCTCGTGAACTGCGCCTTCCGCAGGTCATTGCCGAGCTTTTGCTCAACCGCGGCTTCGACACGCCGGAAAAGGTCGACCTTTTTCTCAACCCCGGGATCGACCACCTGCACCCCCCTTCGGCCATGCTGGGTATGGCAGCAGCCGTGGAACGGATTCGGCAGGCCATCGCACACCGCGACCCCCTCCTGATCTATGGAGACTACGACGTCGACGGGACCGTGGCCACAGTGCTGCTTAAGACGGCCATTGACCGCATCGCCGGCGGCGAATCCATTGTCCGCTACCACATCCCGCACCGTATCCGCGAAGGCTATGGGATGCAGGCAGGGGTTCTGGCCGATGCAGCAGCGATGGGTGTCCGCCTGGTCATCTCCGTCGACACAGGCATCCGTGCCTTCGCCGCCGCCGAAGAGGCACAGGCTCTCGGGCTCGACCTCATCGTCACCGACCACCACCTTCCGGATGAGATCGGCGGCCTGCCTCCGGCACTCGCCGTCATCAACCCCAATCAGCCTGACTGCCCTTACCCGAACAAAGATCTCTGCGGCGCCGGTGTCGCGTTCAAACTGGCCCAGGCTCTCCTGGAGAGCTCCGATATTCCCGCCGAAACCGTGGGAACCAAGCTGCTACCCAGCTTCCTGAAGTTATTAGCGATCGCCACCGTGGCAGATGCCGTCGCCCTCACCGGCGAGAACCGAGTCATCGTCGCCGTCGGCCTCCGCGAGCTGGTTAAGCCCGTCCAGCCGGGTCTCCGTTGCCTGATGGAGCTTGCTCAGCTCACTGGCCGGCAGCCAGTGACAGCAACCGCCGTCGCCTTCCGTCTGGCGCCTCGCATCAACGCCGCCGGCAGGATGGATATTGCCTCGGATGTCGTCGAGATGTTCCTCACCCGCTCTCCTGAACGGGGCCGCGAAATCGCCGAGAAGCTGCACCGGCTGAACGAAGATCGCCGCGCGACCGAACAGGCTGCGCTCGACGAGATCGAGGCGCTGCTCGCCGCCGACACATCTCTTGCCGAAGCGGGCGCCGTCGTCCTCGACGGACACGGCTGGCACCGCGGCGTTATCGGGATCCTGGCCTCGCGCGTGGTCGAGCGCACCCACCGTCCCGCCCTTGTATTGGCGCACGAAGACGGCGAGGCGTACGGCTCCGGACGCTCCATTCCTGGCTTCCACCTCCTGGATGCATTGACCGCAGTCCATTCCGTCGCTCCGATCTTCACCCGGTTTGGCGGGCATGCACATGCCGTCGGGTTTTCTCTTCCTTCCGACAAAGTGCCCGAACTTCGAATGAGCCTCGGCCTCTATGCCCGCTCCGCTATGTCTACGCACACCCTGCTTCCGGAGCTGCACTGCGACGCTTCCCTGCCGCTGGAGCGCATTACGCCCGCATTTGCGGAACACCTCCATCGTTTTGAACCCTTTGGGAACTCCAATCCGGAACCGGTCTTCTGTTCTGGTCCTGTCCGCATTCTCGAAATGCGTGTTCTCAAGGACAAACACCTTCGTCTGCGGCTGGAGCAAGGCAACGCCGCCATCGCCTGCCTGGCATGGTCCCGGCGGATCCACTGGCCTTCGCGTCTCCAGGAACTTGGCGTGGGTAAGGGTTCGATGATCGAAGTGGCTTTTCGCGTTCGCGAGAATGYGAACCCCGACTTCGGAAACGCAATTGAACTGGAGTTGTGCGATCTACGCCCAGCTCATACGGCCGGATAACTTTTTGTGCCGCAAACCCTTCCACCTGCGTCAGATATACTGACGCTTCGTCGCCCTATGGCTCAGAAAGCTACCAGTCCTGCTCGCACTTTCGTTTTCGCTTTGCTCGGCCTGGCCGCCATTGTTGCGGTCGGCTTTGGTTTGCGCTCCCTGTTCCGCAGCAATGTCGATGTCCACGCTGCCTCCGTTACGTATGAGAATCTGACCAGCACCACCCCAACCAACGGCAAGGTTCAGCCCGTGGAGCCATTTGACGCGCACGCTCCAATGGCAGGAACCGTCGATCGGATTTACGTCGGAGCCGGCGAAAAGGTAAAAGCCGGTCAGTTGCTCATTCACATGAACGATGCTGAGGCGCTAGGACGGCTGGCTACCGCCCAGTCCGCGTTGGCCGGCGCCCAGGCCAGCATCCACGATATGGAGAGCGGCGGCTCGACTGATGAACGTATCGGCATGGCCTCCGATCTGGAGAAGGCTCACCTGCAGGAACAACAGGCTCAGCGTGACCTCACGGCGCTTCAGCAGCTTCAGCAGAAAGGTGCTGCCTCTGGAAGTGAGGTTCTCGCCGCTCAGCAGCGGCTTGAAAATGCGAAGTCCTCTCGCATCGCGCTGGAACAGCGCTCATCTCCGGCCTCCCGTTACAGCAATCAGGACCGCACACGCGTTAAGGCACAGGCAGCCGATGCCTCGGCTTATGTTGCTTCTGCGCGCAAGCTCTATGATCAGCTGAATGTCCGGGCTCCGTTCGATGGAACGATCTACTCACTTCCGATACAGGAGTCGGACTTCGTTCCTGCGGGAGAGACCCTTCTCTCGATGGCGAACCTCGATCGCATCCAGATTACGGCCTATTTTGACGAACCCGATGTGGGGAAACTGGCTGTCAACCAGGCCGTAAGCATCGTCTGGGAAGCCAAGCCCGGAAAGGTGTGGCACGGACATGTCGAGACGGTGCCGACGACCATCATCAACTACGGCACCCGTAACGTGGGTGAGTGCATTATCAGTGTTGATGATGCCCATGGAGACCTTCTGCCGAATACCAATGTCACGGTCACCGTCACCATCCTGCAACACCCACATGTGCTGGCAGTTCCTCGAGAAGCTCTACACACCCAGGGCTCGCAGAGCTACGTCTTCCGCATCGTGAACGGCAAGCTGGTACGAACCCCCGTTCAGGTAGGCGCCGCCGTAACCCCGACACGCATCGAGATCGCCGGCGGTCTTTCCGTCAATGACAAAGTCGCCGTCAATTCCGTTGATAACAGCGAACTGACAGACGGCCTGCCGGTCGATGTCGTTCAATAAGGCCGTTGATTATGCAGCACCAGAAGTTGCTTTCGCTCGTCACACTCCTCTTTTCGTCGCTTTCCATGYGGGCCATGGATGTGCACGAAGCGCGGTCTGCTCTTATGGCCGGCCGCGTAGACGAGGTGGCTGCCGCGCTCGAGCCAGTGGTTAAGTCCAACCCAAAGGACGCCATGTCGCATCATCTGCTGTGCCGTGCGTACTATGCCCAGGAGCTTCCAGATCGTGCTGTGCCCCATTGCGAAGCGGCTGTCGCCAACGACTCCGGCAATGCGATCTACCACCTCTGGCTGGGACGAGCCTATGGATTGAAAGCTGACAAGTCAGGTCCGTTTACAGGCTTCAGCATGGCAAAACGCAGCGTAGCGTCGTTTGAGCGCGCATTCCAGCTCGCACCCACCAGCCTGGATACCATCAACGATCTGGGTGAGTTCTATGCCCGGGCACCCTCCATTGTCGGTGGCGGCACCGATAAAGCACGGCAGCTCGCGGAGCGTATTCAGCCGCTCTCTGCAGCGAAGTACCACCGCATTCTTTCTCTGGTCGCCGAAAAAGAGAAAGATTACGGTGCGGCCGAACAAGAGTTGAAAAAAGAGATCGAGATCAAACATACTGCGGAGAACCTGATGGATCTGGTGGCGTTCTACGACCGCCGGAAACGCGTTGATGATGCTGTCTCCGTGATCCGCGACGTAATCAATACCGATCGTCCCCGTTCCGCCCCCAGCTTCGACGCGGCAACATTCCTGACCGAGCAGCACCGCGATCCTGAGTTGGCAGAAAGGCTGCTCAAGGAATACCTTGCCTCTCCGTCAAAGTCCGACCAGGCTCCCGTGTTTCGTGCACATGTGCTACTCGGAAAGATTTTGGAAGACCGGGGCGACAAAGCAGGCGCGAAGGCGGAATACCAGGCTGCGCTGGCATTGGCGAAGGACTACCCGACTGCCCGCCATGCACTTGGAATGTAATAGAGGGTGTGACGCAGCTCACGGTCCGGCCACATCGTCCCGGTACTAAAATAAAGCCGTGGCCTCTACCGCACTTCATCTCGCGTCAGCCCGGCTTACTACCACGCATGTGAAGCGTCTTGCGTGGCTCACGCTGGCATGGAATATCCTCGTTGTGCTTTGGGGAGCGATTGTGCGCGCCACCGGCTCAGGCGCCGGCTGCGGGAACCACTGGCCACTCTGTAATGGAGAGGTCATTCCGCATGCCCCTCGTATCGACACGATCATCGAGTTTACCCATCGCATGATGTCGGGAGGCGCGGTCTTCCTTACTCTTGCACTCCTGCTGGCGATCTTTGCAACATCAGAACGTCTGCAGCCTGCACGTAGGGCCATTGCCGTCGCAACCGTGTTGTTATTCAATGAAGCGATCCTTGGCGCCCTGCTGGTGAAACTCGGTTACGTCACAGGCAATCGTTCTGTCGGGCGAGTCGTTCTTCTTTCGATACATCTGTCGAATACCCTGCTGCTGCTAGGCGCATATACCCTGACGGCGTACTTCCTTGAGCGTCCCTGGCGTTTTACCATCTCTCGCCGGAATCTCTGGCTGAGCGCGATCGGCCTGTTCAGCACGCTCATCGTCGGTGTAAGCGGATCACTGGCAGCTCTCGGCGATACCCTCTTCCCGGCAACGTCGTTGCGTGCAGCCTTCGTCCAGGACTTCGCCAGCAACTCACCCATGTTGCTGCGTCTGCGCAGCGTGCATCCGCTCAGCGCCTTCCTGGCAACTGTATTTGTCATCTGGCTGCTGAAACGCTCCTGGGGGTCGCCGCTGGCAAACTTTGTTCTCGGCCTGCTTGCCTTCCAGATTGCACTTGGCTTTGCTGACCTGCTGCTGTTGGCGCCAACCTGGATGCAGGTGCTGCACCTGCTCGGTGCAGATCTTTATTGGGCGTCCCTTCTCTGGCTCTCTGCGCAACAAACATTCCCAATCACAAAGGAACTTCATGCGTAAGCTGCTGCTCTTCCTGCTGCTGTGCGTCACAGCCGCCGTATCTGCACAATCGGTCCCCATGGACGGCTTGGCCCATGTCGCCATACGCGTCAAAGATGTTCCCGCCTCCCGCGCCTTCTATGAGAAGATCGGTTTCCTTGAAGCCTTTACCCTCGACAACAAGGGCGTCCTGGACCGTTCCTTCATCAAGATCAACGACGACCAGTTCATCGAGCTCTACCCACAGACAGAGAAACAGCCGCAGATCGGTTTCCTGCATCTCTGCTTCTATGGCAGCGACCTCGAATCGCTGCATAAGCAGTACGAACGTGAGGACCTGAAACCGCATGACCTCAAAAAAGCCGGCGCCGGCAATCTGTTGTTCACTATGGAAGGCCCGGAAAAACAGAACATCGAATATACCCAGTACATGCCTGGCTCGCTTCACTCCAATGATCACGGCAAGCATCTGGGAAGTCCTGTGGGTCCGAAGCTCATCAGTGTCTCTCTGGCAATGAAGGATGTTCCCGCCGCTCGTGCGTACTACTCCGAGAAGCTGCACTTCCCGCTTACCAAGTCCGGCAGCTTCGCCATCCCAGGCACCTCGGGCGAGACCGTCGTGATTGAGGACGATCAGATCGGAGCCCGCATGCGGGTTGCTTTCCAGGTAAAGAGTCTCAAGGAAGCAGCGACAGATCTGACCAAGCGTGGCGTTCCCTTTACGCGTGCGAAAAACGCGCTTTCCACGACCGATCCGGACGGGAATATCGTGGAGTTCCGCGAGCACGGCAGCTAGACCACCGGACTGGAGCATTTTCCCTGGTAGGTGTAGTGCAGGCATTCCACCTCTATGCGTTTTCCGCAATGAAAACGCCGCWGTACTCCTCTTTCGGGACACCCAGCAACAGGAAAAAGCTCTAGCTAACCAAAGATAAGAAACACTCATCTCTTTCTAGACAGGAGAGTTTCCTATGAATCGTACAACCCGTTTTCTGGCGGCGTGTCTCGTTGCCACATTACCTACCGCTTTCCTGGGTGCTCAGACTGCGAAACAGGACATGAAAGATGCCGGTCATGAGACGAAACAGGCTGCCAAGGACACTGGCAGCGGCATCAAGAAAGGAACCAAGAAGTCGGCTCATGTAGTTGGTGAGAAGACAGAAGAGGGCTGGGACGCCACCAAGCACGGCACCAAAAAGGCTTACCAGAAGACCAAATCAGGCACAAAGAAAGCCGTCAACAAAGTTGACGGC
>NZ_JBFRCY010000207.1:0-9488 GCF_052113305.1 Terriglobus sp. YAF25 | reverse complement strand
GCTTCAACATCCGCGCCATCATTGCTCTGATAGCCGGCATCGTTGTCGCCCTGGTGGGCATCGTTGTTCCCCCGCTCCGCTGGCTGTACGACTATGCCTGGTTTGTCGGTTTCATCGTTTCGGGCTTGCTGTATTGCCTGCTGATGATGGGGGCAACGACGGCCAAGGGAAGTACCCCACTGCTCGTGGAACACAGGCTCCCC
Source organism: Terriglobus sp. YAF25 (assembly GCF_052113305.1). Classification (NCBI taxonomy): domain Bacteria; kingdom Pseudomonadati; phylum Acidobacteriota; class Terriglobia; order Terriglobales; family Acidobacteriaceae; genus Terriglobus; species Terriglobus sp. YAF25. Next base: position 9,285 of record NZ_JBFRCY010000207.1, on the reverse strand, counting down.
GGCGCCGCCGTTCTTGAGGGTGAGGGCGCCTGAAAATAAAGGCTGCCGAATTTTCATTTGACAGCAGAGTTGCAGCTTTTTTAGTTTGTGTGCCCGGAGAAAATCCATGACCCGAACGAAATCTATTGGTAGCGCCATGCTTCTGGCGGCGGTGGCGGTTGCGGCTGCACAGGGTGTTAATCCCAACCATCCGACGAATACCGACGAATCCAAGGTGAAGCCCTACACCTTGCCTGAAGTGCTGAAGACCACTGATGGTAAGCCGGTAAAGGATGCAAAGACCTGGATCAGCAAACGGCGTCCTGAAATTGTGTCACTTTTTGAGACGCAACAATACGGCCGCGCCCCCGGCCGGCCGAAGGATGAGAGCTTCGAGGTTTTTGAAAAAGAAGGAGTTGCGTTTAACGGGAAGGCCATCCGCCGTCAGGTAATGATCCACGTTGATAAGGATCCCGCTGCGCCCCAGATCCAACTGGTGGAGTATCTCCCGGCCAAGGCAAAGGGGCCGTCACCGATGCTTCTCTCCATCAGCTTTACGGCTCCCTCGAACATGATCGACGACCCCGGCATCAAGGTTGGGATGATCTGGGATGCGAAGACTAAGACCAGGGTTCCTGCGGATCAGGGCCGCAAGTTCGGAAAGATCGATGTCGAGGCATTCCTGGACGCGGGTATCGGAGTTTCGACGTTCTACTACGGCGATCTGGACCCGGATTATCTTGGCGGTCTGCAGCAGGGAATTCGCGCCCGTTACCTGAAGTCCGGCCAGATCGAACCCGCTCCGGATGAATGGGGATCGATCAGTGCCTGGGCCTGGGGCATGAGCCGGGTGATGGACTACCTGGAGACCGACAAGGCGGTAGATGCGAAACAGGTTGCGGTCCACGGTGTCTCTCGTTTGGGCAAGACCACGATGTGGGCGGGAGCGCATGACCAGCGGTTCGCCGCCGTGATTGCCAGTTGCAGCGGTGAGGGAGGAGCCGCGCTCAGCCGCCGCGACTACGGAGAGAGGATTGAGGACCTGGTCAGCCCCCGGCGCTACCCCTATCAGTTCGCGATCAACTACCAGAAGTACGCGACCGATGTCAGCAAACTGCCGGTGGATGCGCACATGCTGGTCGCCCTGGTGGCTCCGCGGCCGCTGCTGCTGCAGACCGGGAACACCGATACCTGGTCCGATCCAAAGGGGGAGTTTGAGGCAGAGGTGGCGGCCGGTCCGGTCTACACCTTACTTGGTAAACAGCCTCTGGGAACGACGCAGTGGCCTGCGCCAGACCAGCAGATCTTCCATGACCTCGCCTATTACATGCATGATGGTGGACATGGCATGGTGCCAAATGATTGGAAAGTTTACGTCGAATTCTTAAAGCAACACTTTAAAGTTGCGATGTAGGGGAGATGGACAAAAAGAAGGGGCACGGCAATCGCCGTGCCCCTTCTTCTTTAGCCGAATCTTTTAGCGCAGGAACATGCTGAGCTCGTTGGCGGCTGCGCGCAGGTGCGGCAGATAGCGCTGCTGAAGGTCCGGCAGCGGCATACGGGGCGCATGGCTGGAAAGGTTGAGAGTCGCTACAACTCTGCCCGAAGGGGCGAAGACCGGTACGGCGATCGAGCGCAGGCCGATCTCATACTCCTGGTCGCAGATAGCGAAGCCATTGCGGCGGATATTGCGGATCGCCAGGCGCAGGCGGTCAGGAGTGGTGATGGTGCGGTTGGTGTACGGGTAGTAAGTGATACGCGCGAGGAACTGTTCGAGCTGCTCCGGCGGCAGGTAGGCCAGCAGGACACGGCCCATGGACGTGCAGAAGGCCGGCAGGCGCGAACCGATGTGCAGGTCGACCGCCATGACGCGGGAGACTTGAGAGCGGGCTACGTAAACGATCTCATCACCGTCCAGTGTAGCCACCGAGAACGACTCGCGGAACTRCTGGGTCATGCGCTCCAGGATTGGCTGGGCGGAAGAGGAGAGGGAACTGGACGAGGTGTAGGTGTGCGACAGCGTAAGCAGCCGTGGCCGCAGCGAATAGCGTTGACCGTCCTCGGCGCCGGCGAAGCCAAGCTTCGTCAGGGTGTACAGGCAGCGGCGCACTGCAGCGCGCGACAGACCGGTCTTCGCCGAAAGCTGCGAGATGGTCATCTGCGGTGTCTGTTGGGTGAATGCCTGAATGACGACGAGGCCTCGGGCCAGCGACGTCATAAAATTAGGATCACCAGCAAATTGATCCAGGGATGAAGCCGGCGTCTGCCGGACTGTGGGAGCAGGTGCGGGAGCTTCGGCGATAACGGCGGCAGAGTCAGTCTGGTTCGGCATACAACATCCCGTGCGATAGACGCACTATAGTGACGATAAACGAACGGCGTTACGGAATCAAGGAGAACTGATACGGTGTTGGTTCAACTGGGCGGTGAGGAGACGATCTACTACGAGGCCGCCGGTCCTGAAGGCGCGCCTGCGGTCATCTTTAGCCACTCTCTTGGTCAGGGCACATACCTGTGGAGCGCACAGGCGGAGCACTTCAGCCGCACCTTCCGGACCGTGGTTTATGAGCAGCGGGGCTTTGGCCGCTCAAACTCCCAGCAGCCACCGAATACGCTTGCGGGTATGGGGAACGATGTTCTTGCCCTGATGGATCATCTCGGCATTGCGAAGGCTCATTTCTGCGGTATCTCCATCGGTGGCATGGTCGGCCAGTGGCTGGGTGTAAATGCGGCGGACCGCATCGAGAGACTGGTGCTATCGAATACGGCTGCCAAGATCGGCACGTCCGAGTTCTGGCAGAAACGCGCGGAAGGTACCCGGCTTGCGGGTGTGGAACAGTTTCTGCCGGGGAGCGCGGAGCGCTGGCTGACGGCGGACTTCCGAGCGGAGCATCCCGAGGTGGTCCCGGAGCTGGAGAACTCCGTTCGCCGCAGCAGCATCGCAGGTTATGCCGCCGGTTGCGAGGTGCTGGCAACGACGGATCTTCGTGAGAGCGTGAACCAGATCCCGCTGCAGGTGCTTTGCATCGCAGGCAATGAAGATCCAACCACGCCTCCTGCGGACCAGAAGTTTCTGGTCGAGCAGATTCCTTCGGCACGGTATCGTGAACTGCCCTCAGGCCATCTCTCGTGCCTCAATCGGCCGGGTCTATGGAATGAGGCAGTGATGGAGTTTCTGGCTTAGGGGAGATTGAAGAATTGAATAATGTTCGAGCGTAGCTCGAACGGGTTGGGCGCAATCCTATGCAATTTCCAGATGCAGGAACTGGCTGAAACCTGTGGGGACGTAGTCTCCAAACGGTTCGCCAAACTGAAAGCCGAAGTTTCGGTAGAGCTGTACTGCTGCGTCAAAGGCTGGGCCGCTGCCGGTCTCGAGGCTCAGGCGCTTGATCCCGCACTGCTTCGCTGTCTCCACGATATGGGTGAGGATCGCTCTGCCGACGCCCTGTTTCAGGAAGTCAGGATGAGTCCGCATGGACTTGATCTCCGCTGCGTCTGCGCTGAGCATGCGCAGTGCTCCTACTCCAGCCAGACGATTTCCGCGCCATGCGCTCCAGGTTGTGATCTCGGGCTTCTTCAGGCCCGAGAGGTCGAGAGCATACACGCTCTCCGGCGGTGAAGAAGCACGCATCCCGGCCAGATGAAGCGCGAGCAGATCGCGCGTGTGGGGATCGTCAAAGTCAGCAATGCGGATCTCGAGCGATTCCATGCGAACCAGTCTCTCTGAAGATGTAAAAGGCCTGCTCTTCTTGATGAAGAGCAGGCCTCTACGGTTGCGAGATTTGTTTAAAGCATTTTCCCTGTTGCTGAGTATCCCGGGAGAGGAGTGCAGCGGCGTTTTCATTGCGGAAAACGCCCATAGATGCGGAAGCCCTACTCTACACCTACAGGGAAAATGCTCTAGTTGCGGCGGGCCTTGCGGTAACGCTCGATCAGAGCGTTGGTGGAGGTGTCGTGCTTCAGTTCGCCTGCACCCTCGAGCTCGGGAACGATGCGCATGGCGAGTACTTTGCCAAGCTCTACGCCCCACTGGTCGAAGGAGTCGATATTCCAGATCACACCCTGGGTGAAGACGATGTGCTCGTACAGAGCCACCAGTGTTCCCAGCACCTTCGGAGTCAGCTCCTCGGCGAGGATGGTGTTCGACGGACGGTTGCCCTCGAAGACGCGGTGCGGTACCAGCCAGTCGGCTGTACCCTCAGCCTTCACCTGCTCCGCGGTCTTACCGAAGGCCAGAGCCTCGGTCTGCGCGAAGACATTCGCCATCAGCAGGTCGTGGTGATTGCCTACTGCGTTCAGCGAGCGCATGAAGCCGATGAAGTCGGCAGGGATCAAGCGCGTGCCCTGGTGGATCAACTGGTAGAAGCTATGCTGGCCGTTGGTGCCGGGCTCGCCCCAGTAGATGGCGCCGGTATCGTGGGCGACATGCTCGCCCTGCAGCGTAACGTGCTTGCCGTTCGACTCCATGGTSAGYTGCTGCAGGTAAGCAGGGAAGCGCTTTAGATACTGGTCATAAGGCAGCACAGCATAGGTCTGTGCGCCGAAGAAGTCGGTGTACCACACGCTCAGCAGGCCCAGGATGACCGGCAGGTTCTTCTCGAATGGGGTGGAGCGGAAGTGCTCGTCCATCTCATGAAAGCCGGCGAGCATCTGGCGGAAGTTGTCAGGACCGATTGCGATCATCGTCGACAGACCGATGGCTGAGTCCATGGAGTAGCGTCCGCCGACCCAGTCCCAGAAGCCGAACATGTTGGCCGTGTCGATACCGAACTTCGCCACTTCCTTGGCATTGGTGGAGATGGCTACGAAGTGATTGGCAACGGCCTTCTCATCTTTCAGCCCCTTCAGCAGCCACTCGCGCGCGGTGTGCGCGTTCGTCATGGTCTCCAGAGTGGTGAAGGTCTTCGACGCGATCAGGAAGAGCGTTGTCTCCGGATCCAGGTCATGGGTCGCTTCAGCGATGTCAGTTCCATCGACGTTAGAGACAAAACGGAACCCGATGTCGCGCTTGGAGTAGTGGCGGAGCGCCTCGTAGGCCATCACCGGGCCGAGGTCCGATCCACCGATGCCGACGTTGACGACTGTCTTGATCGTCTTGCCGGTAAAGCCCTTCCACTCACCGGAACGGACGCGATCAGCAAAGCCGGACATCTTGTCCAGGACTTCGTGAACCTCGGGAACAACATCCTTGCCGTCGGAGAAGATCTGGGTGCCCTTGGGGGCCCGCAGAGCGATGTGCAGTACCGAGCGGTTCTCAGTGATGTTGATCTTTTCGCCGGAGAACATGGCGACGATCTTGTCCTTCAGGCCGGCTTCATTGGCCAGCGAGAGCAGCAGATTCAGGGTCTCGTCGGTGATGCGGTTCTTGGAGAAATCGACGAAGACTCCGGCAGCCTCAAGGGCATAGCGCTCGGCGCGGCCGGGATCAGTGGCAAACAGCTCGCGCAGGTGAGTCTTTTCAATAGCCTTGTAGTGCTGCGCAAGCGCGCTCCATGCGGTCGAAGTGCTCATAACGAAATATTCTGCTCCGTTCTATGTCTTGTAGCAGGTGAGTGTTTTGGCCGCAGCCGACGTGTCTCGCGGCCCATCAGTTTCATTAGAGCATTTTCCTGTTACTGGGTATTCCGGAAGGTGCGTGCAGCGGCGTTTTCATTGCGGAAAACGCCCATAGATGCGGAAGCCCTACTCTATACCTACAGGGAAATGCTCTATCGCCGAGCCCGAGGCCCCTTCGATAGATGACCGGCAGGGGCGGTTTGGTGCCCGAGAGAAAGATCGCGATACGGAGGTATAGCTCGCGCCAGGTCTCCAGTTCGGTGATGCAGTAGGGACACCAGCGTCCGCGGAAGAAGTTGATGACCAGCGGTCCCAGAGCGAGAAGGTCCGCGGAACGGATGGGTTTGCCGCTGATGGCATCGGGAAGAGAAAACTCAGGAGCCCTGGAGCCTACGGGGAGAATACGGTCTTCAATGCCGGTCGCGAATAACTCAGCGATGGCGTTTTCATTGATTTCCAGACGCTCAGCCTGGACGAGCCGCCGCGTGTTCGCGGTGATCTCGTCCAGTTGCGTCTGCAGTACAGGGATACTCTGTTCGTCCACTCTTACATGGTAGACATGTCGTGGCAGTCCATGGTGGCTGCGGCAGCCTTTTTAGACTTGCTACCCTTCGCTGCCTTGGCGACCATCGAACGGTTGGGGGTGCTTTCTACAGGGGATTTCTTTGTCCCTGAGAGTGACTTCAGCAGTGTTGYCAGGCGCGCATATCCGTCGTCACGCGCCTTCTTGTTATTCGGGTTGGTATCAGTCGGGTCAACGCCAGCACGCATGAATCCATGGCCTGCGCCGTCATAGGTGACTGGTTCGTAGGTCTTGCCGGCGGCTTTCATCGCTTCGATGGTCGAGGGAATGGTGGCATCGATGCGCGCGTCGTTGCCCGCGTAGAAGCCATATACCGGTACGGTGATCTTCTTCATATCGTCCGCGGTGGGTGGCGGTCCGTAGAAGACATACGCGGCGGAGATGTCGTGGTTATTCGTCGCAAAGCGGAAGGTCTGTCCTCCGCCCCAGCAGAAGCCGCCGACGGCGATCTTGCCGTTGCCGGCGGGAATCGTCTTTGCATACGCGACCGCGGCATTCAGGCCTTCGGTGACGGCGTCGGGCGAGAGCGTGGAGACGGCCTTGGTGACCTCATCACGGGTGGCGAACGAATCGGTATTGCCGCCGTTCGGACCTTTACCGGTAAGCAGGTCCGGAGCCACTACGATGTAGCCGCTGGCGGCAAGGTCGTCGGCCATGGTCTTCATCCAGTCACTCAGCCCGAAGATCTCGTGAATGAGAACGACGACGGGAGCTTTGTCCTTGATCTCCGGATAGACGACGAAGGCCTGGACCGGTCCACCGGAGGTCTTCAGGGAGATGTACTCGCGGTGACGCGGAGACTTGTCGAGGCGGGTTTTGGCCCAGTCCTGGGCGTGAAGGGTTGCAGCAGAGACGGGCAACAGCAACGAGCAGGCAAGCAGGAGTCGGCGCATGCGCAGCAGTGTAGAGCATTTTTCCTGTTGCTGGGTATCCCGGAGAACCGTACAGCGGCGTTTTCATTTTGCGGAAAACGCCCATAGATGCATAAGCCCTGCACCACACCTACAGGAAAATGCTCTAGAGCGAGCGAGAACCCATCGGCAATTGGGGAAATGTAATTTGTTGCCGAATCAGTGGATGTGCCGCAGCGTAGATGTCGGCGGCACGTGGTGAGGATATGGTCTTTCCTGCAGCAGCATGCATGCCAAACCGATGTTGACGGTCCCGAAGCCAAGCAGATAGCCGTAGAGCATGCGCATCGAGGTGTCCGTTGCCAGGGGTGCTTCCATGAGGGCGCTGATCAGAAAGTAAAGCGATGCGGCGCCGGAGACGAGTGCCGAGGCATACACCACGATCGTGCGATGGTGACGCCACACATGACGAGCTGTGGCGATGTCTGACACGGCAGCCGCTCCGGCTTGTGCCGCTACCAGATAGAAGAACCAATGCAGACGGGCATGTTCAAAGGCGATGGTCGCCAGCAGCAACGAGATCGTGATACCAACCGATCCCTGCAACCGGCTTGCAATCTGGCCAGGGCGCTTGGGGAGCGCAAAGCTTTCAAAGAACACCAAGGCACTGTCTGCCGCGCCATAGCCTGCCAGAAATAACACTGACAGCACCATGGCAAACGGCAATAGTAAGACCGAGGACGACATCTGCGGGATAAGCAGAATGGCACAGCCGAACAGGATCGCCAGAACCCCGCGGAACAACGTGATAATCCAATATGTTTCGTAGCGGTGCATGGCGGCCCTCCTATCCGGGGTGATGCCTAGCGAACAGTCAAGACAGGACACGGAGCTTCCTGGATCAGGCGTGTGAGCGTGGTCCAAAGAGCTCGACTTGAGAGCGGACCCTTATTATGGCGGCCCGTAACGATAAGGTTGGCCTCGCACTGCTTGGCCTGCGCGACGATCTCCCGTGAGGGTTCGCCGTGCCGTACACGATATCCAGCCTGGCAGAACGCCGTTGCATCGGCCGGCACCAGTTGCTGAAGCCGATGTTCAATCGCCTCGCGTTCTTCGCTGGTAGGCCAGCCGGCCTTGGGCAGGACGTGCAACAGTGTCAGCTTTGCCTGAAACTCCTCGGCGAGCGAGGTCGCATACTGCGCCGCATGCAATGCTGCGGGTTCAAGATCGGTGGCAAGCAGAATGCAGGTGGGCGTTTCGGCGACTTTGGCCTCCGGGCCGATGATCATGACCGGAATGGGGGACCGGCGCAACATCGACTCCGCCACGGAACCAAGCAGGACTTTCTCAAATCCGCGCGCGCCATGTGAGCCGACCACCAGCAGATCGATTGCTTCGTCTTTGACCACTCTGGCAAGCTCCTCGTTCAGATAGCCTTCGCGGATGGCGATGCGGTGAGGCACGGTGGTCAATTCCATATGTGCCGCGATCTGTGCCGCCATGCGCTTTTCGGCATGGGCGCAGGCGGCCGACGAGGCTTCAATGGTAGTCAGCGTGGCGTCGGGCGTAATGACCGGAGGAATGATGTTGTGGAAGAGCACCAATTCAGCCTGGTACGTACGAGCCAGATGGCAGGCTGCGAACAGGGCCGCATCCGCGTAGGAGGAAAAATCGGTCGCGACGAGAATATGCCGGAACTTCAACCGTGTGGTCTGAAGGTGAATCTCAACAGCTGCGGAATGGGAACTGAGCGCCATGAAACACACTCCTTTCGCGGCCGCTGGCAGCAAAGTAAGAGTGCGCGTGTCCGGGAATCGAAGTCGGTGATGGCAATCACACCGGCTACCGAACGGGGCGATCCCGAGGTCAGCGCTGCTGCATGCCTCCGGCCAGGTCTCGTCGGCCTATCTAGCCACACTGGGTCAACGAGACGGCAATATTGTCGCCCCGAAGAATCATGGGCGTCCATATTTTGTTTTGATGCTCAAAAGGCTTGCTCCGGCCAATCACGCGGCCGGAGCAAGCCTTTTGTTGCGCTATTCTTTCCCGCGCCTGCTTTTCCTATAGGCGTATCGACAAGTTCGTTTGGTCTGAGAATCATGGTTTGAAAGCGGTGGGAGCAGCGGGCTTCAGCCCGCTGATAAACGGCAAAAAGTAATGGGCTTTTAGAGTCTGTGTGAGTACTTGCTTTTCGGGGTTATTTATACGAGAAGAGAGTATGTCACGGTATTTGCCGTATTCGCCGGAGCAAGGGTATCTGGTGCCGCCTCGAGTGGATGAAGTTCTGAGTGCGGATCATCTGTGTTTTTTCGTTCA
>NZ_JBFRCY010000206.1:0-6388 GCF_052113305.1 Terriglobus sp. YAF25 | reverse complement strand
GAACGATGGTGGAACGAGTCAAGCTGCGCCGCTTTCAGCGCAACCGTGACGTGATGTATGAGTACCACTACGACACGGCCGGAAATCTGAAGTCCCTTCAGGCTTCGTTACATTACTGGGGCTACTGGGTCGCCGAAGCGGAACTTCCGCTGAAAGGCGAGACAGAGACAGGCCTCAAAACAGTTCACTACTACAAGGCTCGCGCAATCACCGGGGAGCAGGTGCGCGAGACGATGAATAACCCCGAAGAAAAAGGCCGCTACCTCAACGAGCTGAATGCGGCCACACGTTGGATGACAGCGCAGGCAGTGCCCTGCGCCGACAAGCTGAGTTAGGAAGAGAGACGCAATGCCACGCAGGAATGACATCGCGAAGATTCTGGTGATCGGCTCAGGTCCGATCGTGATTGGCCAGTCGGCAGAGTTCGACTACTCCGGCACCCAGGCGTGCAAGGCCCTGAAGGCCGAKGGCTACGAGGTGGTGCTGGTGAACTCCAATCCAGCCTCCATCATGACGGATCCGGAGGTTGCCGACCGCACCTACATCGAACCGCTGAGCTACGCCTACCTGGAAGAGATTCTGAGGCTGGAGAGCGAGATGCTTGCCGAGAGCGGCAAGGCAGGGAAGTTCGCCGTACTGCCGACCGTAGGCGGACAGACGGCTTTGAACCTCGCCGTAGACCTCGCTGATGGCGGCGTTCTGGAGCGCTACAACGTAGAGTTGATTGGCGCCAAGCTCGACGCGATCAAGAAGGCCGAAGATCGACTCCTGTTCAAGGATGCGATGAACAAGATCGGTCTGGACATGCCGCGTTCCGCGCTCGTCAACAACCTGCGCGACGGTCTCGAGTTCACCGCAAAGATCGGCTTCCCGGCAGTGATCCGCCCCTCGTTCACGCTCGGTGGGTCCGGTGGCGGTATTGCCTACAACCGCGAAGAACTGATGGAGATTCTGTCCCGCGGTCTCGATCTGTCTCCGGTCCACGAGTGCCTTATCGAAGAGAGCGTGCTTGGATGGAAGGAATATGAGCTTGAGGTCGTGCGTGATCTCAAGGACAACTGCATCATCATCTGCTCCATCGAGAACTTTGATCCGATGGGCGTGCACACGGGCGATTCCATCACCGTGGCTCCGGCGCAAACGCTGACCGACCGCGAGTACCAGGTCATGCGTGATGCTGCCATCAAGGTCATCCGCGAGATCGGTGTCGAGACCGGCGGCAGCAACGTGCAGTTCGCGGTCAATCCGCAGAACGGCCGTATGACGGTCATCGAGATGAACCCACGAGTTTCGCGCTCGTCGGCGCTTGCATCCAAGGCGACTGGCTTCCCGATCGCAAAGATTGCTGCGCGCCTGGCTGTTGGCTACACGCTCGATGAGATCAAGAACGACATCACCAAGGCGACGCCTGCCTGTTTCGAGCCCACCATCGACTACGTCGTGGTGAAGTTCCCGAAGTGGCAGTTCGAGAAGTTCCCCGGTGCGGACGAAGGCCTTGGACCGCAGATGAAGTCCGTCGGCGAGGTCATGGCCATCGGCCGTACCTTCAAAGAGGCCATGTTCAAAGCCGTCCGTTCGCTGGAGACAGGCAAGAAGGCCACCGCTACGGACATTGAGCCACGCCGCCTGACACAGCGCCTGGTTACGCCTCACCCTGACCGTTTCAACTACGTTCGCTATGCCTTCGAGAGAGGCATGAGCGTGCGCGAAGTCGCTCGCCTGACCGGCATGGATCCCTGGTTCCTTTACCAGGTCAAGCAGGTCGTGGACGAGATCACGGCTGTCAGTGAAAAGCCGGCGGCCCAGATCAGTGCAGACGAGCTGCGCACTGCGAAGCGCATGGGCATCTCCGACGAGCGCCTTGCCGCTGGCTGGGGACTCGAGGGACGCGCCGGCGCGATCGAGGTGATGAACCTTCGCAAGAAGCTGGGTGTGACTCCGGTCTACAAGCTGGTGGATACCTGCGCTGCCGAGTTCGAGAGCTTTACCCCGTACTTTTACTCCTGCTACGACGAGGAAGATGAAGCAACGCCGACGGCAAAGAAGAAGGTCATCATCCTGGGTTCCGGACCGAACCGCATCGGACAGGGTATCGAGTTCGACTACTGCTGCTGCCACGCAGCCTTTGCTCTGAAGGATGATGGTTACGAAACCATCATGGTGAACTGCAATCCTGAGACGGTTTCGACCGACTACGACACGGCAGATCGCCTCTACTTCGAGCCGTTGACCTACGAGGACGTTCTGGCTGTCTACGAGCATGAGGCTGCAAATGGGGCAGAGGTTGGCATGATCGTTCAGTTCGGCGGTCAGACTCCGCTGAACCTGGCGCTCCCGCTGAAGGCTGCCGGTGTACCGATCATCGGTACCTCTCCCGAGTCCATCGATCTCGCCGAAGATCGCAAGCGCTTCGGCAAGCTGATCGAAGAGCTGGAAATTCCTCAGCCGCAGGGTGCTATGGCAACCTCGGTGCAGGAGGCGCTCGAAGGCRCCAACCGCGTCGGTTATCCGGTGCTGGTGCGGCCTTCCTACGTTCTCGGTGGACGCGCCATGGTCATTGCCTACGACGATGATGCCATCGTGAAGTACATGAGCACCGCGATCGAGTATTCGCAGGAGCGCCCGGTACTGATCGATCACTTCCTTGAAGACGCTACCGAAGTCGACGTCGACGCTCTCTGCGACGGCAAGGATGTGATCATCGCCGGCATTATGCAGCACATCGAAGAGGCCGGCATTCACTCCGGTGACTCCTCCTGCGTGTTGCCGGCGGTCGATATCGCGCCCGAGGTGCTGGATACCATCCGCAGCTACACGCGGAAGCTTGCTCTGTCGCTGAATGTCATCGGTCTGGTGAACATCCAGTTCGCGATCCAGTACGGCAAGGTCTACGTGATCGAGGTTAATCCTCGTGCGTCGCGCACGGTGCCGTATGTCTCCAAGGCAACCGGCATCCCGCTTGCGAAGATTGCGTCGCGCCTGATGATCGGCAAGACACTGAAGGAGCTGCTGCCCGAGCAGCTCGCCAGCGGCAAGGACCTTGGAACCGGAAGTCACTACTTCGTGAAGAGCCCGGTCTTCCCCTGGGGCAAGTTCCCGGGCGTCGATACGGTTCTCGGACCGGAGATGAAATCCACGGGCGAAGTCATGGGCGTCGCCGACAACTTCGGCGAAGCCTTCGCCAAGGCACAGATCTCCGCCGGACAGGTATTGCCGAAGAAGGGCAACGTCTTCCTCAGCGTCAACGACCACGATAAGTCTCAGGTGGTGAACCTTGCGCGTCAGTTCCGGGAGATGGGCTTCCACATCGTGGCAACCCACGGAACGGCCGATGTCTTGGAAGATGCCGGCCTGCAGGTAGAGCGCGTCTACAAGGTCAAGGAAGGCCGTCCCAATGTCGTGGACTACATCAAGGGTGATCGCATCCAGCTCATCGTAAACACTCCGCGCGGGCAGGATACCTTCTTCGATGAAAAGGCGATCCGGCGCGCCGCGGTCCTGGCTCGTATCCCCACCATCACGACGATTGCCGCGGCACGCGCTGCGGCAGAGGGAATCGAATCCCTCCAGGGTGGTTCGGTCAACGTCAATGCGCTGCAGACGCTGCATGCGGAGCGCGAAGCCGTACAGGCATAACAGACCAGACTTTACAAAAAGAGGCGTGAGCACAATGCTCACGCCTCTTTTGTTTCGCAGAAAACTTAGAGTTCTTCTTTTGGAAGACCAAACGTCGCACCGATCGAATAGGAGATCATCGACAGGGGAATCCAGCTACCGACAGCGAAGCCATATCCGCCCATCAGGCCGCTGGGGTTAGAGATGTCGAAGAAGGTCCGATAGAGCTTCTCCAGTGCGCCGCAGCCGTTGCACAGCCCAGGCCCGGTAGGAAGATCCAGAACATAGACGCACAGAATCGAAAACATCAGCAAACCGGCGATCCAGATGTAGCGTGCGACTTCGTTCTTCGTCACCTTTGAGGTCGCAAAGCCGGTGATGATAGCTGCCAGAAAGATAACAGCTGTACAGAGCAGCTTCGGTTGGGTTGCATTTGGATCGGGCTTTGACAGCCCGAAGACACTGACCACCACAACAACCACAAGAAATGCCAGGAATGTGTGCACTGCAAACCAGAGGGCCTCAAACCCAAGGTCCGTTGCAGACTTCCCCCCTACATCTTCGATGTCTTCTGCCATGCAGCGAGCTTTCGTCTCCCGAATGATCTATTTGGCTTCCATACACGGTACGACATCGAGGGAAGCGATGGAAATAGCCTTTCGTGGTATTGCTCTTGATGCCGTCAACCGCTATAAAGCGCATTAAAATAAAAGCCATGCTGCTCGATGGATTGCATATCCCTGCCACCACTCCGTTTTATTCCGATGGCCGCGTATACCTGCGTAAGCTGGAGCACAATGTAGCGCGCTATTCCATGACCCCTGCCGCCGGCATCGCGATTCTCGCCGGGCCGGGCGAAGCGGAGATGCTGGATGATACCGAGACCCGGGATGTGCTGGCGGCGGCTGTGGGCGCTGCTGCTCCTGAGAAAGTCCTTTGGGCTGGTGTTAGCCGCTCTGCTGTAGCTGCCACACTCGATCTGATCCATTACGCGGCAGGCCTTGGTTACGACGTGGCTCTGGTTCGCGTTCCTGCGGTCGAACCGTCGGTGTACTTCAGCGCCGTCGCAGATGCCAGCGAACTTCCTGTCGTAATCTTCGACCCMGAATCAGCACTCACCACGGAAGAGGTTTCACGGCTATCGCTCCATGCCAGAATCTTTGGCATCGTGAGTGGGGCCAGCAATATCGCGGCCGTAATTGCTGCGTCAGCCCAAGCTCCCCGTCGCGATGTCGTGGTCACTCCAATATTCTCTGCCGTAACGGGGCGGATGCAGGCAACGCAGAGTTCGGGAGCTGCAACCTTTGTGAGCGCCGGCAGTCTGGCGGATGGAGGCGCTGCTGTCGCGGTTGCTCCACCGAAGCCGGCACTCAAGACACGCACGCGCAACGTAGGCTTCCAGGTCCTTTCCTCCTCAGATGCCGGCATGGTCGATGCCCTGGCGGCCGGAGCACAGGGACTTTTGACGACCTTTACGGCCAGCGCGCCGCAGGCATGCCATGAGGTCTATGCCGCTTGGAAAGACGGCGACCCAAAACTGGCTGCAGAGAAGCAGACCCGCATCGCTGCGCCTGCTGCTGAGATTGTCGGGGGATTGGGGATCGCCGGTGTGAAGTATGCTGCGGAGCTGACGGGATATTACGGCGGAAAGCCGCGTCTGCCACGTCTGCCGCTCACCGCTGACCAGCGGGCAGAGATAGAGCGCCGGATGTACGGAATCCGTAGTTAGAGCATTTTCCTTGTTGCTGGGTATCCCGAAGAGACGTGCAGTGGCATTTTCATTGCGGAAAACGCCCATAGATGCGGAAGCTCTGCTCTGCACCTACAGGAAAAACGCTCTAGCGGCTAGCCTTCAGTCCGTTCAGCTTTGCCTTGGCCTGGTTCGCCTCCGGCGTGCCAGGGTAGCGGGCAATCAGCGCACGCAGCTCGCGGGCTCCGGCAGCCTCCTGCCGGGTGGCGATCAATGCGTAGCCCTTATGTAGGTGAGAGAGGGCTGTCTTGTTGTTCCCCGGATACTGTTCCAGCACCTTGTCATAGAACTTGATGGCGGTAGGGAACTTCCCGGCACGATAGTCGATCTCGCCCAGGTAGAAGTTCGCGTTTCCAGCCAGGGCATTGTCCGGATAGTACTGGATAACCCGGCTGAACTCCGCTGATGCCAAAGCATATTTGGCGGCAACGTAGTCCCCATACGCAGTCTGGTAGAGATCAGCCACAGGCGGCGCTGCGTCGGCCACCGGCTGGGCGGCGGGAACATCTGCCGGCTGTGTCTGAGTCATCGGCGTTCCGGGGCCGGGCTTGCCTTTCCGCGAAGGAACCACCGGCGCCGGAGGCGTGTATGGGGTCATATCGGGGGCCGGATTTGTTCCCGAAGGCGCCGCGGTATTCCCACCGGAAGGTACGCCGTTATCCAGCTTCGCATTGATGGACTGTTGCTGATTCTGAACGTCTGTCAGCGATTTTTCCATGCGGCCGAGACGAGCCTTCAATTCGTCCAGAGCATCGTTCAGCGCCTGCACCTGGCCGTTGATCTGGTCGGATTTGCCGCTCTGGGCTTCGGCGCTGGCGGTGACCTGCTTATGCAGTCCATCGACGGTGACAGACATGCGGTTGACGGAGTCGGCTGTCTGCTGCACCAGGTCCCGCAGGACGCCCATGCGCTCGTCATTGGCCTGCTGCAGCCGTGCGACGGCGTCCTGCAACGCCTGTACCTGGGTCTGCAGTTGCACCATGTCTTTATTCACGGCGAACGCTGGAGGGACGAAAAGGGAGC